>CAZHHF010000030.1:0-14055 GCA_964531905.1 uncultured Bacteroides sp. | reverse complement strand
GGGGACATGCTCGAGAATTTCGTTGATGGAGTCGAGGAAGCCCATGTTGAGCATCTCGTCGGCCTCGTCGAGAATGACGGTGTGTACGTCGGTCAGGTCTACTGTTCCACGGTTGATGAGGTCGATGAGTCGCCCGGGTGTGGCGACGATGATCTGCACCCCACCCCGGAGTGTCCTGATCTGGCTTTCTATGCTTGAGCCGCCGTAAACTGGCAGCACTTTAATGTCGGGGAGGTATTTTGAGAAGTCGGCGAGGTCGCCGGCGATCTGCAGGCATAGTTCGCGCGTTGGCGACAGTATAAGTGCCTGAGGATGATTGCTATGGGGGTCGATTCTCTGTATTACCGGAAGGCCGAAGGCGGCAGTTTTTCCTGTTCCTGTCTGCGCGAGGGCCACAACGTCGTTATCTTCGTTCAACAGCCGGGGTATCACCTGTTCCTGTACGGGCATCGGGGTTTCGAATCCCATGTCGGCGATTGCCTTGAGCAGTGGGGCTGCAACCCCTAATTCTTCAAAACTTTTCATTGATTTCTGCATAATAGTTACAAAGATACAACAAGTTGCTTCTTTACAAAGATTCCATGCTATATTTTTTTAACTATTGTGAAAATCCTTCATCAAAGTGAAGTTCTGGCGGGATTCATAGCGAATACAAATTAAACTAAAAGGGTCGACTCTTGCAGACTTAGTCGACCCTAATTTTTGCGTTCACAAAAATTTTTATCGGATAGCAGTATGATATTATAATACGACTTTAATGGCTTTTGAATTGACTCGTAGAATATATGTGCCTGATTCAATACAATTTAAATTATCAGGATGACCATTATAGACTTCTTTACCCTGCAAATCGAATATACTGATCTGAGTGCATCCGGTTACAGTTAAACGACCATCCATGATTTTTATGCAAACATTATCATCAGTTCCAATATTATTGATTCCGGCGCCAGGAAGCTCTAAAATTGTACCAAAATTTTTCCATCCATCTGAATTCTTATATGCTTCAGCACTTCCATAGGGAACATAAAGAGTTATGTTTTTGCATCCGCTTATAATTTGACCGTGGGCTGTCGGTGGTACTGGGTTTAGTACAGTAAGTTTCTTTAATGTGGAACACTCGATAGCTGAAGGATAGATCTCACTGAGAGAGTCAGGCAGTGTTAGTTCGGTGGCTTTATTAAGTTTCAGACAGTTCGAATGCATAACTCGTAATGAATCAGAAAGAATAATCTCATCGACATTGTCAATTGCACCCTCTTGAAGGATTCTAACAGTTTTTTTCAGAATGGCTTTTTTAACATAACCAGGGACTGCCGTTCTAAATACTGTTTCAGTATATGGGAGAATTAACTCGTCAAAAACAAAATTTCTACAAGAATATAAACCTCCACCTTCTCCTATTGTATATGGAAATTCGAATTTTTCAAGAGCAGAACATAATCCAAAAGACCAACCATCAATAAGTACAGTTCCTTTAGCAGAGCGACTTTTTGTAGAAGCTGGTCGCACGGTTTTTACTGCTGAAGCCGTATAACTATTTATAAATCCATAATTAAGGTTGTTGGGATCTAATGTTACAGATACGAGAAATCTGCAACTATTAAATGAGTCCATAATATCAAATCGATCCTTTCCCGGCGCCGGCAGATCAACATGAGTAATAGCATTGCATCTATTAAAGCAGTTCGGTCCAATATATCTTATAGCTGATGGCAGATTAGGCGTTTTCCCTGCTTCAGCACCTTTCAGTTCAAAATCTTTGAGATATTTACAATCATTAAAATTGTATGTACCAAGAGAGTCAATACCATTTACTAAATGTAATCTTTCAAGATTTGGTAACTTATCGAAGGTCCCTTTTCGCAAACCTATCTTTTCCGATTCGTTAAATATTATTGTTTTAATTCCAGAGCATTCATAAAAAGCATAATCATCTATAATTAATTCTTTATAACCTTCCGGGAAATCAAGACCGGATAGTGACGTACAATATGCAAACGCCGATTTACCAATTCTATTAAGTTTATTATTAAATAAAACTACTTTCAATCCGGAGCATTTATAAAAAGCGTAATCATCAATTTCTACACAATTAGTTGGAATAGCCACAGATCCATTACTCGCAGATCCCAAATTCGGGCATTCCGCAAAAGCATAACTACCTATTGTTGTTATATCCGCATTGAATTTAACATGTTTTAAATTATTGCAATTTTGAAAAATACCATTCGGAACTGTCAATGAGTTATACTCTACTTCGTTACTCCGCTATTTCTAAATGCCTCTGATTTATTTTCACCTGTAGATACTGTAAATTCTGTAACAGAGGCTGGTATTTTTAATGTTGACGCATTATAAAGTTGAGAACATCCATAAAATGCCCGATATCCAATACTTTTCAGACCGTTTGGAAGATTTATACTTTTTAAAGAGGTACAATTAAAGAATGCTTGTTGTTCGATTTTCTTCAGAGAATTCCCTACTGCAACTTTAGTTAAAGATATACATCCAGAATAGGCTCCAATTCCAATTGTTTCAATATAATTTGCTGTAATAGATATAATATCTTTATTTCCATAAAAAGCATTGTTTGATATTTCTTTTACCAATACCGTAATTTTTTTTGTTTCATATTCTCCGGTATTTTTATTTTTTTCCGAAAATGTAAATGTTACTTTATCAGGGACGGTCACATCGCCAGACACTGATGATGCAGATTTAAGTATTGCATATTCTTTGGTTGAATCTAACGTATAATTAATTTTGTCAATCGTTACTGATTGGGCATAACCATAATTAAAAATAGTCGATGCGATGAGATAGAGAGTAATGCGAAGAAGAAAATATTTCATAAATCAGCGTTGTGTTGTATTAATATTAGGATACCCATGTCGGGTCGTTTTTAATTATAAATGGTAAGTACGTAGTAAAGATAATAAGGTTCAACTATCACAAAATTAACTTACAATTAATTTATGATGAGTGATTTAATTGGAATTAATATGTTTGGATATACTGATTGTCAATAATCACCCGAAGCATGTGAGACGTTGTTGCGAGTATGGCCTGAGAGGTAGGCGTGTAGATTGTCGGTAGTGGTGGGTGAATAGTATTAGTCTTTTAGCATTTAATAGTAGGTATTATGTTGCTCTATAGGCTTCTCCGAATTTGAGCGGTTATAAAAAAGCGTGAGTGCCTGTATCTGTACCGTCCTACTCTTCGAGGCTTCTCGCATTGCCCTATTGATGTTGGACGGCAACGCAGAAGCCCACGCTTGTATATGCAATAATAGTGTCCGGCTATACCTTTCGCAAGGTACTCTGCCGAATATATGATATCACATATCCACGGGCATCTACCGTTGCTCAATCCTTGACATCAATATGAATTTTGCGAGAATTCCGAAGAGTCAAGAATCAGCGCGGATAAACGCTTTCTTATGTATTTTACTACATCCCGCTCCGCTTAACCCTAAACCGGGCCTTCCACGATGCGGTCTGCGACCGTAAAGGTATAAAAAATTTCATATATGAACAAAGTTATATAAAAATTCGTAGCCAACGCTATAAAAATGAAGCTATAAGTTACGCAGGCTTTCATGACGCAAAATTAGCGATGGGGTCGCTTGTTTTTTTGGCGACTTATAATAAAATTGGAATTACTTTGAAGAGATGTCCAATCGTGTGTGATGTGGCGCATCTCCGAAGCGCTATATGCTTGGGTGTCAAGGTCCCACGTTTCACGTGGGGTTGTGTATATTGAGCGTCTCCGACGCTATCGGGTGGTTATATTGGCGGACGCACGAGCCGTGTCGTCCCTACAATCTGTGGGGTTCATTGGACCCGGCTGCTCCGCGAAGCAGCCCTACAATTCGCTGGGAATCAATACGTTGGTGGCGGACGCACGAGCCGTGTCGTCCCTACAATCGGGTGGAGGTTATTGGACCCGGCTGCTCCACGAAGCAGCCCTACAATCTGCTAGGAATCAAATTGTTATTGGCGGACGCAAGAGCCGTGACGTCCCTACGATCAGGGGGCGGTTATTGGACCCGGCTGCTCCACGAAGCAGTTTTACAATTTGCGGGAGATCAGGTTGTTGGTGGCGATTTAGTGGATGATTTTTTGAAAGAGGTCTTTGATGTATTGGATGGGTCCTGACTTGATGAGCGGATAATAGTTTCCGTTGAGTGTGTCGAGGTCGTTGATTATAGTTCCTTCGTTCAATCGGTCGGCTCCGAGTTCGTGTGAAATTTCGTTGATTTTTTTCATGAATTCGTCGCGTTTGTCGAACATCGATGATAGGCCGGTGTGCCATTCTTCGATACTCATGCAAAATTTGCGGGAGAAGTTTTCAGGGTTCCATTTTTTGCTCATTAGACGTATTTCTTTCTCAACCGCCTCTTTATATGTTTTATCGTTGAGGTAAGTGGCTAATGCCATTTTGAAGATTAGCCAATCCATCTGTCGTTCAATGTCAAATTTTAAAAAGCCGATATTCTTGAAATAGTAATCTTGTATTGATTTCAGTAATCGGCTTGCTGGAAGTTTTTGGCCAAGCAGATTGCCGAACGTCTGTTTTATACGTTCTTTTACTTCGTTTGCGTATCGATTATTCAGTTTAAACGGTACGGAACTAATGTCACTCCAAATAGCAGTATACAATAAACAGTGTTCTTTTATAATTGATAGCACTGAGGATGGGTATGAATATTGTTCACTATCTAATTTCTGAAGATTGTACCATAGTCCTTTAAAACGAATTATCGGTTCATAGCTTTCGCCGGTCCATCTATCACTTTCAAGTTCAAGCCCTATGATGAAAAAGCCATATCTGATATATAGTCCTGTAGAACCTTCTCCACAAAAGTTATATACTTTTAGAAGTTTAAGGAGCGGGAATTCTTCGTTCCATTCTTTAAGCACTTCTCTTTTTATAGTTTTCATAGGGATGATGGGTTAGTTTAATGTTGGATAAAGGTAGTGATTTTTTTTGTATTTGGGGTGTGGGCGGTGAGTTTTTTATGTTTTTGAGTGTGATGTGGCGCATCTCCGAAGCGCTATATGCTTGAGTGTCAATGCCCCACGTTTCACGTGGGGTTGTGTATATTGAGCGTCTCCGACGCTGTCGGGTGGTTATATTGGCGGACGCACGGGCCGTGACGTCCCTACAATCGGGTGGAGGTCATTTGGCCCGGCTGCTCCACGAAGCAGCCCTACAATCTGCAGTGGATCAGTGTGTTGGTTGCGGACGCACGAGCCGTGCTTCCCTACGATCGGGTGGAGTTCATTGGAGGCGGCTGCTCCACGAAGCAGCCCTACAATCTGCTAGGAATCAAATTGTTATTGGCGGACGCAGGGGCCGTGGCGTACCCTACGATCGGGTGGAGATTATTGGCGGCTGCTCCACGAAGCAGCCCTGCAATCTGCTGTGGATCAGTTTGTTAATGGCGGACGCACGGGCCGTGACGTCCCTACAATTTGCTGGGGATCTATGCGTTGGTGAGGGTGTTGATGGGGTGGCCTGAGAGGTAGGCATGGAGGTTGTCGGCGGCGATCTGCATCAGGCGGCGGCGTGCTTCGATGGTGGCCCAACCGATGTGGGGGGTGATGAAGCAGTTGCGGGCGGTGAGGAGGGGGTTGTCGTGTCGTGGCGGTTCGGTGGAGAGTACGTCGAGGCCGGCGGCGTAGATCTGGCGGGTGTTGAGTGCATTGGCGAGTGCGGTTTCGTCGATGAGTGGGCCGCGGCTTGTGTTGATGAGGATGGCGTTGTGTTTCATCTGTGAAAGTCGCCGGGCGTCGACGAGGTTGCGTGTGGCGGGTGTGAGGGGGCAGTGGAGCGACAGGACGTCGGAGGTGGTGAAGATTTCGTCGAGGTCGGCTTTGGCAATGCCTTCGGGGAGTTGGTCGGGGTCTTTTGATGTGTAGGTGATGACTTTCATGCCGAATGCCTGTGCTATGCGGGCTACTGCGTGGCCTATGTTGCCGAAGCCGATGATTCCGAGGGTTTTTCCGGCGAGTTCGTGCATGGTGTAGTCCCAGTAGACGAAGTCGGGTGATGAACTCCACCGGCTGTTGGTGTTTTCGCGGGTGTAGTGTTCGACCCGGGCGATGATGGTGAGCAGGTGGGCGAATACCATCTGTGCGACCGATTCGGTGCTGTAGGCGGGTATGTTGGTGACTGTGATGTTGAGTCGTCGGGCGGTGTCGATGTCGACGATGTTGTAGCCTGTGGCGAGTATGCCGACGTATTTGAGCCGTGGGAGTGCGGCGAGTGTTTCGCCGTTTAATGGTGTTTTGTTGGTGAGAAGTATTTCGGCATCGATGGCGCGTGGGATGATTTCCTGTGGGGTCGTGCGGTCGTATATGGTTACGTTGCCGAGTTTCTCGAGCGGTTCCCATGAGAGGTCGCCGGGGTTGAGTCCGTATCCGTCTAAGATTACTATTTTCATGTTTTAATCGCTTGATTGTTAGCGTGTGGATAAAGGTAGTGATTTTTTTTCGTATTTGGGGTGTGTGGGCAGTGAGTTTTTATGTTTTTGAGTGTAAGGTGGCGCGTCTCCGAAGCTGTCGGGTGAAACTGCGGCGGACGCACGGGCCGTGCGTACCCTACTTCTGGCGGAGCATTCGGTAGCCGATGCGGCAGTAGAGGCATTTACGGTTTTCACAGTAGATGCGGTGGAGCTGGATGAGTGCCTGGGATGTGTAGGCGTTGTCGCATTTTATTCCTGAGCGGGCGAAGGTTCGGGTGATGGTGTTGTTTTCGGGTGGTAGCGCGCGGAGGATGTCGAGTGAGCGTTCGATTATGGCGGGGTCGTTGCGTTCGGTTCCGAAGGTGTGTAAGGCGGGGACTATGGCGTTGATTATCAGTGAGTCAATGGCGTTTTCGGAGAGTGGGGTGGGTGTGGCTCCGAGCGGGTTGTTCATGGTTGTGGCTGTTGCCCAGTAGCCGGTGAGCGTGATGCGGAAGATGTCGCGGAGCTGGGGGAGGGTGGTTGCTTCGAGGATGCGTGAGAAGTAGCGGAATCCTCCGAGGGTCATTTGGGCGAGTGTGGCGAGGCGGCGGTGTGGGAGGTTCTGTGGTCGTATGCGGCCGAGGTTCCAGTTGATTGACCGGGGTGGTGTGAGGCCGAATTTATGGGCCATGAAGGTGTATTCGTTCCTTAGTGAGGTGACGTAGGGGTTTTCGGTGGGTTGTGGCGGCGGGATGAGTGCTGCCTGGCCGAAGATGATGGCTTCGAGCGTGGGGAGCGAGTCGGAATGGCGTGAGAGTATGCGGAGCGGGGTTGAGAGTGCGGCGAGTTCGAGTGAGTCGCTGTTGCGTCCGAATCCGAGCGCGCGTGCGATGGCTGTGAAGAGTGCCTGTTCGTAGTCGCCGGAGGTGATGGTAAGGTAGTGGCGGAAGCGGTCGGTTTTGTCGTAGAGTCGTTCGTAGGCGAGTGAATCGATCCAGCTGTTGAGGTGGAGCGGTGGTATATGCGGGATGGCGGTGGCGCAGAGTGGTTCGGTTGTGGGTGGATCGGTGAGCAGGCGGTTGTATAGGTGGTGGAGGTTGCTGTCGCAGGGGAATATGAGTTGTGGAATGGTTGTTCCCAGGGCGTTTTTGACGTGCATGTCGCTTGACTGGACCACGTGGAGGATTACGTTGTTGTAGGCGGGGTCGGTGTGGTGGTTGTGGCGGTACCAGTCGCTTGCCCTGGTGTGTATTTCAATGTTTCCGGCCCATTCTTCGCCGTCGATGATTATTTTGGAGTTGAAGAAGTCGGGTCCGGCGGTATGGTTGATCCATCCTGGATCGAGTACGGTTATGTTGCGGTTGTCGGTTGTGGTCATGTGGGGTGATTTCCAGAACCGGTGTTGCCATGCGTATTGCAGAAGTTTTTCCATCGGAGAGAGTCGTGAGTCGCGGTTTATTCAGTTTTTATTCTTTGTCGATGATGAAGATGGAGAAGTTTACCGATCCGTAGGCGCGGTGCTGCCGGAAATGTGGAAGGGTGGAGAAGTCGTAGGCTTTGGAGTGTTCGAGAATGAAGATGGTTCCGTTGTGGAGCATGTCGGAGTTGAGTATCATTCCGGGTATTTTGTCGAAGTCGGGCAGGTTATATGGTGGATCGGCGAAAATTATGTCGAATTTCTGTTTTGATGTGGTGATATAGCGTAGGGCGTCTCCTTTGATGAGTGTCAGGTTACGGTCGTTGAGTTCGGCGGCTACTTTTCGGATGAAGTTGTATTGTGTGGCTGCTTTTTCGACTGCGGTTACTGACCGGCATCCCCGGGAAAGGAATTCGAAGGTGACGGCTCCTGTGCCGGCGAAGAGGTCGAGCGCGGTGGGTTGTTCTTCGAAGTCGATGAGGTTTTCGATGACGTTGAAGATGTTTTCGCGGGCGAAGTCGGTTGTGGGTCGTGCGGTTATGTTGGTGGGGACGTCGAAGCGCCGGCGTCCGTATTTTCCTCGGATTATTCGCATAGTGGTGTAACAATTAGGTCAAATGGTGCTTCGAGTGCGTTTTTTCCCGCGCGGAACATTGCTGAGGGGAATATCACGGGCATGACGTAGGGGATGAAGTCGCGGAGTGAGTTGATGACGCTGAGGCGTGTGTCGCGTTCGCCGCTGATGAGGACTTCGTCGGTGTCATCGTCGATCATGAGGATTTTCCTGAGGGAGAGTATATGGTAGACGGCGTCGTCGGTTGTGCGGAACGGGATTGTGTTGGCTGTCCGGAGTGAGTTTCCGGAGAATATTATCGTGTCGAGCGCGGTGGGTCGCAGGTTGATGAACATTGCTGTTGTGTTTCCGTGGCGCCGGCGGTCGGAGTAGTATCGGATTAGCGGGGAGAGGTGGTGGTGGATGCGGGGGCGGCTGAATGCGCGGTTGAGGAACGAGATGAGGGGGGTGTCGATGGCGAGGGCTATCGTGCATCCGAGGTGGGGGATGTCGTCGCTGATGATTTCGACGTTGCCGGTGAGGGGGTCACTGTGGGTTTCTTCGTAGAGTTTACGGAGCAGGGTGGTGTCGGATGCGAGCTGCAGCGGGGCGATTATAAATCGGGATGATTCGATGACGATGTGGGTGTTCTGGTAGTCGCGGAGGAGCAGCGGATTGTCGTAGACGGTGTTTTCGAGTGATTTAAGTATGGATCCGTTTTCGTCGGGGGTGAGTTCAAATGATCGGTAGATCAGTGAGTTATCCTCATGTCGGCTGAATATGATCACATCGAGCCGGCTGGCCGAGAGCCGGATATAGAGCTGATGGAACCGTGTATTTTCGGGGAGAGTGGGGTTGGATTGTTCGGCAGGCATGTGGGTTTCGGTTGTTGGTCGTTGTTAGAATCGGTTTCCTCGCTGATTTTTGTGTCGGTCGTTGTACTGTGATCCGGGAACGAAGTTGGTGTTCCAGTCGTCTTCTTCCTCTTCGTCGGTGTTCTGCCGTTCGTCGTTATTTTTGGTTTTGGGTTTGTTTTTCTTGATCTTGAGCGGTTTCTGCACGTCGATGGGGTATTCGTAGAGGTTCCAGTCCTCGGCGGCGTCCCAGTTTTTCCTGAGGTTGATTTCTTTGGGGTAATAATAGATTTCTTCGGGTTGTAGTTTCAGTGCAACGTTTCCGGTGTCCCATTTTCCGTTTCCGTTGGTGTCGATAAATGCACGGAAGTAGTATTTTCCGGGTTGTACAAAGTCGAAGAATGCCGTTCCGTCGACGGCGGGCGCGGTTGCTACCAATTTATCGCTCTGATCGAGCATTTCCACTACGACGGAGCCGATGGAGTCGGGGATGTAGAAGTAGAGTTTGGAGTAGTCCTCGAGTTCCTTGACCGTGAAGGTGGTTTGTTCGGGCCGGTTATGGTTTCCGTAGACGTCGGTAATGGCGAGTGAGTCGACTGTAAGGCGGTATTTGGCTCCGGGTTCCCACAGGACGTTGCTCTTGAACAGGAGTGGGTTAAGGAGTGTGTCGGGGCGTATCGGTTCCATATCGACCGGTTTCCAGAGTGTGTCGACCTGTATTTCAAGGTGGATCATGTCGTGGCGGATGGTGTCGAGAGGGGTTGATGAACTGAATCTCATGGGGAGGTTGAGTTCCTGTGTGCCTTTGACGGAGGGTCCGAAGTCGATGAATGTTATGTCAGGCAGAGAGTCGTTCTCTTCGTTTTTCTTTTTCTTCTTGAGATTTGTTTTGGGTCGCTTGTAGTTGAATTTGAGTGTATCGGTTTTCCACGAGATGTTATCGGTGGAGTCGGTCTTGAGATATCGCGTGGCTATCAGGAGCGTGTCCTGTGCTATAATCTCGGGATCGGTGATCCAGTATTCGAGTGTGTCGAGCGTGAATGATGCTTTGAGGCGGCTAACGGTGCTGTCGAGGTAGCGTCCGGCATTTTTACCGTTGACAATCTGGAGCGTGGGGAGCGAGTCGGCCGGTGCAGCCATCTGAAGTGTTATTTTCATGGAGTCGGGCCGCGCGTAGTTCTGTAGGTACTGGGCGGCATATCCTTCGTTGAACCATGTGAGCAGCAGGTCGTTGGGGAGGTATTCGACTCCCGGTCGGGTTACGATTGAGTCGCCTCCCTGCGAGTCGAGCAGTGTGTCGACAACTTCGATGTGGCGTACGGATGGTGAAACGGTTACGTCGTAGAAGGCGATGTCCTCGGATCGGTCCCATTTGTAGTCACGGTTGAGGTCGTTTATAGCAAAGATGCGGTAGGTACCCTGTTTTAGTCCGCGGATGGTGAATTGTCCGAGCTGGTTGGTTCTTGCTATTCTTTCGAGCGGGAGTGTCGTTATCGCTGAGTCGTCGAGGTTGCTATAGACTCCGACGAGTAGTCCCTGGGCCGGTTCGAGGTTTCGTGCTTCGAATACCATTCCTGAAATTCGAAGGGTGTCGATGGTGTCGCCGGTAGCGAATTCCATCGCGAATCCGTCGTAGATGTTTCCTTCGTTGAGGTCGCTGATTGCGTCTCCGAAGTCAATGGTGTAGGTGGTGTTGGGGATGAGTGAGTCGCGTAGTTCTACGGAAACTCTTTTGCCGTTGGCGATTATCTGCGGCATCTGTATTTGGGCCGGTGAAACGATAACTTTTGTAGAAACGTCCTTGATCTGCACGTTTTCGTCGAAGAAGATGTCGATTCTCTGGCTGTTGACTGATTTGGCTCCGGGTGCCGGATTGCTTCTGATGAATACGGGTGGTGTTTCGTCGCGCGGTCCTCCCTGTGGTGAGCGCTGACTGGCGCATGCGGCCATGAGCGCCGCGATAATCACGGCGATGAGCCAGTGCATATTTAGCAATCGCGGTTTCATAAGATTTGTTGCGAAAAAAGGTGTACCCCGGAGCAGAATCGAACTGCTATCAAAGGTTTAGGAAACCTCTATTCTATCCGTTGAACTACCGGGGCCTGGGTGTTGGTGGCACAAAAGTATAAAATATTTGTGAATGATGCAAAAACAAGGGGGATTGAAACTTTATCAAAGGAAAGAATGTTATGATTATAAAACCGGATTTTTCAACGTTTTAATTATTTGTTATGATTTTCAATGTTATTCCGACTCATAGTCTCGGCATGTGGCTACTTGACAATATAGATGCGTTTCTCGATAAGCTCGGGCTGAGTCATGAACAGACGGTTGAGACTGTGATATATATTGCTCTGATAAGTTGTGTGGCCATTTTTCTTGGATGGATCGCACGGCGTTTTATTTTGTTTGTCACGAAGAAGTTCGTTGCTCTGAAGCGTTCGGATGTGGGTGACGAACTGATAAGACAGCATGTGTTCTCGAAGTGTTCGCATATAATTCCTCCGCTTGTTTTTTTAGCGATGGTTCCATTGGCTTTCGAGACTGATCAGAAGACTCTGAATATAATCGAAGATGTTGTTCTGGTCTATTTCCTTATAATGTTAGGGATCGCCATCAATGCTATCCTTACGTTTGTCTGGGTTCATTTCGATTCTCACGACAACACCAATAAGCATCCGCTTCGGGGTCTGCTCAACACGGGTCACGGTATTGTGTGGATAATAATAACGATAACGTCGCTGTCGATCCTGATGGATAAATCGCCGATGACGTTGCTGGCGGGTCTGGGTGCGTTTGCAGCGGCCCTGATGCTTATTTTCAAGGATTCGATTTTAGGTTTGGTCGCCGGTATCCAGTTGTCGCAGAACGATATGCTGAGGGTTGGTGACTGGATCGTTGTTCCTTCGACTCCGGCCAACGGTACGGTCGAGGATGTGACCCTGACTGTGGTAAAGGTTAGAAACTGGGATAACACGCTGATCATGCTTCCTCCGTATACGCTGGTGTCTACGTCGTTCCAGAACTGGCGCGGAATGTTTGATGCGGGTGGCCGTGAGATAGCAAGGTTCGTCTACATAGATAATTCATCGATCACGGCTGCTACCGATTCGATGATCGATTCAATCGTTGCCCGTTTCCCGATGATGAAGCAGTATGTTGACAATATGCGGAAGCAGATTGCTGATGGCAAGGGGAATTCGTATGATGCTGATATTTCGGCAGTAAACGGTACGATAGATACGAATCTGGGTCTTTACCGCGCTTATCTGTGCATGTATCTGAGAAATCATCCTCAAATCCGTACTGACAGTTATCTGATCGTTCGTCTTCAGGCACCGAACGGTTATGGAACTCCGCTTCAGATCTATTGCTATTCGAAGATAACGAAGTGGGTAGGGTATGAGGCGGTTCAGAGCGAGATTTTCGAGCATGTAGCTGCTACGGCACCGTTGTTCGGACTGAAGATCTATAATGCTCCTGACCGTAATAAGTTCGAGGTGACCAACGGTGAGCAGGCCTCGCTGCCAGCAGATGGGACGGGTGATGCTAATATGGAAGCGTCACCGGCTCAGGCTTCCTGATCGGGCTTAGCTTCGGGTGCCGGTGTTTCTTCGATACGGTGATTCTCGAGTTTGATCTTTACTTTCATTTCATCGAATCCTTTACCGTAGACACCGTTTACGTGAGCCTGGGTTACCAGGGCGTTTTTGTCGATTGACTTGATTATCCGGAAGATTGTAACCGATTCTATTTTGCGACACATTACGATCAGCATCTTCACTTCGTGTTTGCTGTACCATCCCATTCCTGAAATAACTGTACATCCGCGATGGGCTTCGTTGTTGATCGCTGTGGCAATCTCCTGCCAGTAGGTTGAGAAGATGGTGAACTGAACAGCCTGTCGGTTGGTGTTGACCATCTGGTCGGTGACGTAGGCTGTTAGGAAGAGGGTTACAAATCCGAATACGGTGTTTTCAATCTGGGGATTAGGTACGATAAACCATGCGGCCGATACGATACAGAAATCGGCATATTGCATTGTTCGACCGATTGATACGTTGCTTCGTTTTGAAACCATAGCCGCGATGATGTCGATTCCCGCTGTAGAGCCGTTGTGGGAGAATGCGATTCCGATTCCGACACCGCACATGATCGATCCGATGATTATGTTAAGGAATTTCTGGCCTTGTATAAGCGGCTCCGGGAACATAGGCTGCAGTATACCGATTGCGAGCGAGATTACAGTGGCTCCGAAGATTGTACGGATAACAAACTGGCGCCCTACGATTTTGTAAGCAAATGCCAGGAGGGTGAGGTTGACGACGTACATGGTTATAGCTACAGGTATTCCGTGGCCGAAGAGTCGTAGCGTGAGATAATAAATATCCTGACCGAGACCAGCCATACCGCCGATTACCACACTTTCGGGAGCAAGGAATGCCGAGAATCCGAAACCATACATGAAAATACCGAGGATTATAAAGAAGTAATCCTTAGCATTCATCCATAAACTCTGATTATTTATCTGCATTAGATGTTAAGATTAATTCGGCGCAAAATTACATAGTTTTTTTAATTTTTTATTGTGTTGTACCTTTTTTATCGGTGTTAAACGGAAGAAATTTTTCTAACCGGTAGTCAACAGGAGGTAAAGCTGGATGGGTTTTACCGGTAATTTTTTGATAATGATGTTCTAAATTATGCGTAAATTGGGGGTGCGTGTGATTTTGTATGTTTTGTGACGTGAATCAATTTAAAATTATGTAGTATAATA
>CAZHHF010000029.1:0-14115 GCA_964531905.1 uncultured Bacteroides sp. | reverse complement strand
CAAGGACAGAAAAGAACTCGACAAGCGGATTACCGAGGAAGCTAACGAGATTCTGGAACAGCGCGGCGAGAAGGATAGCGATAAAAAGTCAATCGTGATCTATAATAAAGACTGGCACAAGGGGATAATCGGTATCGTTGCCTCGCGTCTGACCGAGCTTTACTACAAGCCGTCGGTTGTTCTGACGCTTAATGACGGTCTGGCTACCGGTTCATCGCGTTCGGTCCAGGGATTTGACATATATAAGGCAATCGATGCGTCGCGCGATCTGCTTGAGAACTTCGGAGGTCACACTTATGCTGTCGGCCTGTCGCTCAAGGAGGAAAACATTCCGGAATTCACCCGCATTTTTGAAGAGTATGTAGCCGCCAATATATTGCCTTGTCAGCTTCAGCCTCAGCTCGATATCGATGCATATCTCAACTTTGCCGACATTACTCCCGAATTCATCAGTCTGCTGAGAAAATTCAACCCGTTCGGCCCCGGTAATCAGAAACCGGTGTTCTGTACGAGAAATGTGATTGATTTCGGAACGAGCAAACTTGTAGGACGTAATCTCGAACATATAAAGCTGGAACTTGTCGACAACACGTCGGGAAAAGTGTTCAACGGTATAGCGTTCAACATGGCTCATTGTTTTGATCATGTTCACGCTTGCAAGCCGTTTGATATATGTTATACTATCGAGGATAACAAGCATCATGGTTCCACTAATGCGATTCAGCTGCTTGTTAAAGAGATAAAGGTGAAATAAGTTATCGCGGACTGCTGAGAATGGAGTTTACGCGCGATGATCTTAAGGCGACTTTGCTGAAATACTGGGGTTACGACAGTTTCAGGCCTATTCAGGAAGATATTATCATGTCGGTTCTTGAAGGGCATGACACTCTTGGACTGATGCCTACCGGAGGCGGTAAGTCGATAACGTTTCAGGTGCCGGCGATGTTGCTCGACGGCGTGACTATCGTGGTGACTCCGCTGATTTCGCTGATGAAAGATCAGGTCGACAATCTGCGTGCCAGAGGAATTCCGGCTCTCTACCTGTTTTCGGGGCTAAGTTCTCATGAACAGAGATTGGCGATGGAGAAATGCCGTTACGGCAAGTGTAAGATACTGTATCTGTCGCCTGAGAAGTTGGTGGCACCCTCGTTCATGGATATCGTCAGTCAGCTACCGGTGAGTCTGATAGTGGTTGATGAGGCACACTGCATATCTCAGTGGGGTTATGATTTCCGGCCGTCGTATCTGCGGATTGAACAGTTGAGAATGGCGTTCCGTGATGTGCCTGTGCTTGCGCTTACGGCATCTGCTACTCCCGATGTGGCTGAAGATATCAAGCTCAGGCTCGGTTTTCGTCCCGGGAACCGCCAGTTTACGTTAAGTTTCGGCCGTAACAACATATCGTTTATCGTAAGACGCACCGAGAATAAGGATGCCATGCTGATGAGGGTAGTCAACAGTGTGCCAGGTACAGCCATAGTGTATGTAAGATCGCGTAAACGTACCCGCGAGATCTCGGAGATGCTTTCGGCTGCGGGGATCAGTGCCGATTTCTATCATGCCGGACTTTCGGCCGAGGATAAGAATGAACGTCAGAACCGGTGGAAAAATGGCGAAACTCGTGTTATAGTGGCAACAAATGCGTTCGGGATGGGTATAGACAAGCCCGATGTGCGTCTTGTGGTCCATTATGATCTTCCGTCTTCACTTGAAGAGTATTATCAGGAGGCCGGTCGTGCCGGTCGCGACGGGTTACATTCTTATGCTGTTGTATTGGCGGTAACGGCTGATAAAGGTCTGCTGACCCGGCGACTTAATGAAGCTTTCCCTCCCAAAGAAACGGTACGCAGGGTGTATGAACTTGCGGGAAATTTTCTCGATGTGGCGGTTGGCGACGGCTATAACCGGGTATATGAATTTAATTTTCCGCTGTTTTGCAAACGCTTCGATCTGAATCCGGTTGTAGCTCATAACTCACTCATGATAATGACTCGCGCCGGATATGTCGATTTTTCCGAAGAAGTGTCGACCCGGTCGAGGATAATGATAATAATGAGACGCGATGAGTTGTACTCGCTTGAACTTTCGGATCAGGTTGACCGCGTTTTTCAGCATATCCTGAGGTCGTATACCGGTTTATTTGCCGACTATGAATATATCAGCGAGTCGCATATAGCATATTCCCTGAAGATAACCGAGCAGCAGGTGTATGAATCTCTGCTCACCCTATCGCGGATGCACGTGCTAAATTATGTTCCGAAAAAAACTACTCCGTATCTTTATTACACTACCTCCCGCGAGGAACCTGCACATATTATTATATCGCGCGAGGCTTACGAAGAAAGGCGTCAGAGAATGGAACGGCGTATAGAGGCGATGAAAAATTTTGTGTTTGCGTCGGACCGATGTCGTGTCGTTGCCATGCTCGAATATTTCGGAGAAAAGGGTGCCAAACCGTGTGGCCGATGTGACTATTGCCGCAGTGTCGCTGTCGCGAGACAGGTCCGACCGGGTACTGATAGTCCTCGAAAAGAGGTTATCGATGCCGTGATGAATTACATTTCGGTAGCGGGCAAGTGTGATCTTTCCATGCTTGTGGGAGTGATAGGAGGTCAATCGGAGGCTATTCGGCGTGAAGTTACCGAAGCAGTCCGTTATCTTGCCGATGAAGAAAAGATTTTGCTCGAAGGGGCCAGTGTTTCGATGCTATAAAACGGGTATTAAACACTTTTTAAACTCTTTTAGCGTAATCCGATCCACCATTTTTCAATTTATATTGTTATTAATATTGAAACTTGACAAGATCAAGTCTCTTTTACATCCCTCGTCCTTTTTATCGGGTAGTGATACCAGATACTGAGGCTCTCATAAATAAATAGTTGAAACGTGAGTGAGGAGATTCATTAATGTGGATCTCCTCATTCTCGTTTATAGTATTTGATATAGGAATATGTTATATAACATATTTTTAAAAAATAGACGAATGTAAAAAATATGTATATTTGCACAATTACATTTCAGTTTAACGATCTATTAATATAAACCATGAATAAAAAACTATTGCTGGGTGATGAAGCCTTAGCTATGGGAGCAATAAACGCCGGTCTTTCCGGTGCTTATGCTTATCCCGGAACTCCGTCAACCGAGATCCTGGAATTTATCCAGACCAATCCAGTTTCCAAAGAGAGAAAAATACATAGCCATTGGTCGTCGAATGAGAAAACAGCGCTTGAAGAAGCACTCGGAATGTCGTTCTGTGGCAAACGTTCGATGGTGTCGATGAAGCATGTCGGTCTCAATGTAGCGGCCGATCCGTTTGTGAATTCGGCAATGACTGGTGCCAACGGCGGTATGCTCGTGATCAGCGCCGACGATCCCTCGATGCACTCTTCGCAGAATGAACAGGATTCCCGTTTCTATGCTTCTTTCGCTCTTGTTCCGGTTCTTGAGCCGTCGACCCAGCAGGAAGCATACGATATGGCCGAATATGGCTTCTCACTTTCTGAAGAGTTTAAAATCCCTGTTCTGGTGCGTTTCGTGACACGTTTGAGCCATTCGCGTGCGGTTGTCGAAGTCGCCGATGAACCTAAACCTATGCGTCAACTCTCATATCCTCAGAATACCCGTCAATGGGTTCTTATGCCGGGTAATTCACGTGTACGTTACCGTCAGCTTATCGAGGACTATGCGCGCATGGAAGAAGCTTCCGAAAAATCTCCGTTCAACAGTTATACTGAAGGCACCGACCGACGTCTCGGTATAATAGCTTCAGGTGTGGCTGCAAATTATGTGAAGGAATGTTTCCCGGGAGGAAAATGCCCGTTCCCGATGTTGAAAATATCTCAGTATCCGTTACCGAAGAAGTCGATTGCCCGTCTGTTCGACAGCGTAGATGCTGTAATTGTGGTAGAGGAAGGTCAGCCCTTTATCGAGCAGTCGCTCCGTGGAGTTCTTGATAGCGGTTCAAAGATCTACGGTAAGCTTGACGGCGTTCTCCCGCGTACAGGCGAATTGACTCCCGACTCAGTAGCCGAGGCATTCGTGAAACTCGGTCTCGATGTTGTGAAACCGGTTGAGGCTCACAAGGCGTCGGATATGGTTGTTCCGCGTCCGCCGGCCCTTTGTCAGGGGTGTAGCCACCGTGATGTATATGCGGCACTGAATGCAGTTCTCGCCGAATATGAATCACCAAAAGTGTTCGGTGACATAGGCTGTTATACTCTCGGATGGCTTTCGCCGTTCAATGCGATCGATACGGTTCTCGACATGGGAGCGTCGATCACTATGGCCAAAGGAGCCTCAGATGCAGGACAGCATCCGTCGGTTGCCATTATCGGTGACTCAACATTCACCCATTCGGGTATGACCGGTTTGCTTGATGCAATCAATGAGAACAACGCGATAACAGTGATAATTTCCGATAATCTTACTACCGGTATGACCGGTGGACAGGACTCGCAGGGTACCGGTAAGATCGAGGATATCTGTATAGGCCTCGGAGCCGATCCGGCACACGTGCGTACAATCGATGCCCATCCCAAGAATATGGAAGATATGAAGAAGCTCTTTAAGGAAGAGATCGAATACCCGGGCCTTTCAGTGATCGTATCACGTCGTGAATGTATCCAGACAGCGCGTCGTCACGCATCGAAGAAATAACACAATCTTAAAATCTGAAAAATGAAAACTGACATAATTCTTGCAGGCGTAGGAGGACAAGGTATCCTGTCGATCGCCACTATACTTGGCGCAGCAGCTCTGCGCGACGGCCTTTATCTGAAACAGGCCGAGGTTCACGGCATGAGCCAGCGAGGCGGTGACGTGATGTCGGGTCTTCGACTGAGTTCCGACCCTATCGCATCTGATCTGATTCCTTCAGGTAAGGCCGATCTTATCGTATCGCTTGAGCCTATGGAAGCTTTGCGTTATCTTCCATATCTCGCTCCCGAGGGATGGGTCGTTACCAATACCGTTCCTTTCGTGAATATCCCGAACTATCCCGATATGGATGCTCTGACAGCAGCGTTGGGTGAACTTCCCAATGTTGTTGCATTCGATATGGACGAGGTTGCCAAAGAAGTTGCTTCGGCGCGCGCGTCCAATATGGTTCTTCTCGGTGCGGCTTCACCTTATATCGATATACCGGCAGAGAAGATCGAGGATGGTATCCGTGCGGTGTTCGGTGCCAAAGGAGAAAAAATAGTTGAGTCTAATCTTGTTGCGTTCCGTGCAGGTCGTGAACGCGCTTTAAGTTCCAAGAAATAAATGAAGCCTGTAACGTCATCGGTTCTCGCTTCTGTAATGGATGCGATGAACATAAAGGATGTGTCGTCGGCGACTATCCGTCAGATCGTGGCACTATCCGAAAAACTCGAACAGCATCTCGCAGAGCCGTTCGTGCATCTCGAGATGGGTAATCCCGGTCTGCCTGCTTGCGAAGCCGGAATAGAGATCGAGCGTGAGGCTCTTCTCAAAGGTATCGCCAACAAATATCCCAATGTGGCCGGTATTCCCGAACTTAAATCGGCCGGCGAAGCATTTTTCAAGGCTTTTCTCGATGTTGATATTCCGGCCCGTTGCATTGTTCCTACAGTAGGTTCGATGCAGGCTACTTTCACGCTGTTCCTGCTTATGGGCCAGCGTATACCGGGCCGCGATACGATTCTGTTCCTTGACCCCGGATTCCCTGCCCAGCATCATCAGGTTAAGTTGCTTGGACTCAAGCAGGAATCGCTTGATATTTATGATTGCCGCGGTGAGGCTATGGAGCAGCGTCTCGATGAAATCCTTTCTTCAGGAAAGATAACTGCTATAGTTTATAGTAATCCCAACAATCCGGCGTGGACTAATCTCACTCCGGTCGAGTTCGAGATACTTGCCCGTATGGCCGAGAAACACGATGTTATAATTATCGAGGACCTCGCTTATTTAGGAATGGATTTCCGTAAACATTTCGGAACTCCCTACAAGGCTCCGTTTGTTCCTACGGTAGCCAAATATACCGACCGCTGTATTCTTCTTGTGTCAGGATCGAAAATATTCAGTTATGCCGGTCAGCGAATAGCAATCGTTGGAATGTCGCCTGCCGTGGCCGACCGCGTGTACCCGTTCTATCAGGAGTTCTACGGAATGCCTAAGATGTGGGATGCTTATGTCTACGGTGTTCTTTACTGTGCGTCATCGGGAACATCCCATTCGCCTCAATATGCTTTGGCGGGAATGATGCGCGCGGCTGTAGAAGGACGTCTCGATTTCGTGGAACAGACCCGCGATTACGGACGCCGCGCTGCCCGCGCCAAAGAAGCTTTCCTCTCCAACGGATTCCATCTTGTTTATGCAATCGATGGCGATGAGCCGATCTCCGACGGGTTCTTCTTCACTGCCGGATACGGTGATATGCACGGCGATGAACTTCAGAAAGAACTGTTGCGCTACGGTGTGTCGACAATATCTCTTCCGTCTACCGGAAGTAAGCAGGAGGGTCTGCGTATCTGCGTGTCGATGCTTACCGATGAAGACTCGTTTGTGCGTTTGACCGAACGGTTGAAGCAGTTTAATAATGATCACCCTTTAAAATAAGCTGTGGCGATGGATAATCAATGGAAAGCGCGCCTGATGTCGGCCGATGAGGCTGTAAAGCTGATCAAGAGCGGTGATCACGTGTTCATTCAGGGCAGTACCTCGATCCCGGAGACGCTTGTCGACGCCATGACCCGCCGTGGCGATGAATTGCGTGATGTGGTACTGTATTCGGGTTTCTCGGTATCGCGCAGAAAGGCGCCTTATTGTGAACCACGTTATAAAGATTCTTTTCTTGTTGACACTTGCTTTGTGTCGAATAATGTACGTGACTGGATTGCTGAAGGCTACGGCGCAACCACACCCCGTTTCCTCGGTGAGGTGCCGGCGCTGTTCCGCGACGGCACATGGCCTGTGGATGTGGTTCTGCTCAACTGCAGTCTCCCCAATGAGGAGGGTTATGTGAGCTACGGCGTATCGGCCGATCTCGCATTTTCGGCGACAGAGTGTGCAAAAAAAGTGATAGCCCAGATCAATCCGCACATGCCGTTCTCCTACGGCGATCCTGTGATCCATATATCGAAAATCGACGCTGCCGTTGAGGTTGACGATCCTTTGGTTGAAGTGCCGACAGCCGTTCCAGGCGAAAAAGAAACTGCAATAGGTAATGCCATAGCCGAACATATACCCGACGGCGCCACGCTTCAGATAGGTGTAGGCGGTATACCTAATGCCGTTATCCGCGCGCTTGAGAATCACAAGCATCTCGGCCTCCACACCGAGGCAATGACCGATGGTGTGCTGCCGCTGATACAGAAAGGAGTCATCGATAACTCGCGTAAGAAAATCTGTCCGGGTAAATCGGTTGCCTGTCTGGCTCTCGGATCGCGTCATCTCTATGATCTGATGGATTATAACAAAGAGATAATATTCCGCGATGTGGCATGGACCAATGATCCGTTTATAATTGCTCAGAATCCGGCAGTTACCTCTATAAACTCATGCCTCGAGATTGATCTTACAGGTCAGATATGTGCCGATTCAATAGGGTCACGTATCTTCTCGGGCATAGGCGGACAGCATGACTTCGTTTATGGTGCATCACGTAGCGAGGGCGGATTGTCGTTCATTGCAATGACATCGACCACAAATAAAGGTGTCAGCAAGATAAAACCGGTTCTTACTCCGGGGGCAGGTGTGGTGACGACACGTTTCCAGGCTCATTATGTTGTGACCGAACACGGAATCGTGAATCTTCGCGGCAGGAGTTTGCCCGAACGTGCCAAACTGCTTATCTCAATCGCAGAGCCTTCGGAACGCGAGGCTCTCGACCGTGCGGCTTTCGAGCGGTTCGGTTATTCCTATTCTCGCCTGAAATAACAGCGGTAAAATAATCTTTATCGTCCCGAGTGTCCGGTTGCGGATATTCGGGACGAGTTTTTTTGCTGAGTTATCAAAAATTATATGTAAATTCGCAGTTGACAATGATAAGGACCGAACACATAACAAAATCATACGATTCCCTTACAGTTCTTTCCGATATAGAATTTTCGGTAGAGAAAGGCGAGGTGGTGTCGGTAGTTGGTCCGAGCGGTGCAGGTAAGTCTACATTGCTTCAGATTTTGGGTTCGCTTGACCGTCCCGATTCCGGAAAGGTGTTTTACGACGATATCGATATTTTTGCACTTCCTCAGTCGAAACTTGCACGATTCCGCAACCGTAACATCGGTTTCGTGTTTCAGTTCCATCAGTTACTCCCTGAGTTTACAATGCTTGAGAATGTTGCCATGCCTGCGATGATCGGGGGTATGAGCAGGGAGAAGGCTTATAAGGAGGCCCGTGATATAATCGGTTATCTCGGATTATCGGACCGTCGTGATCATCGTCCTGCCGAACTGTCGGGTGGCGAACGTCAGCGAGCCGCAGTTGCCCGCGCACTGATCAATCGTCCACAGGTTGTTTTGGCCGATGAGCCTTCGGGTAGTCTTGATTCTGCCAATCGCCGTGAATTACATCAATTATTTTTCGATCTCCGCAGGGATTTCGGGCAGACTTTTATAATCGTGACTCACGATGAATCTCTGGCTGCCGATACCGATCGCGTTTTTAATATGACCGACGGCCGTATCACCGGAATCTCAGTAAATTCGTTGCGTAAGGGATGAAACTGTTTAACTGCATATTGTTGGCGCTGTCGGTTGTGATGATGACCTCATGCGATTCGGAAACACCATCGGGTGTTCTTCCGGCAACCGATATTGCTGTTATGCGCGGTGTGACCGACGGTGTAACGACATTCGCGGTAAACCGGGCCGGATCTGATCAATCGCAGGTTCTTGATTTTGCCGGAGTTATAGACACATTGGTTGTAAAACCCGGTGATGCGTTGCTTATAAGATATAACGGTGTGCTTCCCGACGGAACAATCGACCTTGTGTCATATTCACATTTTACCAATCTTAGGGCAAGGATCGTAGATAGTGATTCGGTCGGAGCCTGGAATGCAACTCCGGTTTTCCTGCAGAGTTATACTGTGGTCGATAATAGCGTGATACTACGCATGAAATTACCGGCATCGGGAGGTAAACGACGTCTCGGTATCGTTGTTGACCGCTCGACAATCAGTAACAGTGTGCCTACGGCTTACCTGGTGCATGAACTTTCCGATCCTGAGCCTACATTCGACCGCAGCTATTATGTGGGGTTCAATATGTCGGATATAGTTTCCGAAACCGGTGTAACATCGTTTAATCTTTTTGTAAACAATACGAATCTTCCTATAAATCAGATAAAAATTAACTTAAATAAAAATTAAAGGACATGGAACAACCGAAAAAAAACGAAATTAAGATAGAGCTTACTCCCGAAGTGGCATCGGGCCACTATTCCAACCTCGCTTTCATTTCTCATAGTGCAGGTGAATTTTTCGTTGACTTCATAGCAATGGCTCCCAATATGCCTCAGGCAAAAGTTCAGAGCCGTATCATCATGACTCCCGAAAATGCCAAGAATCTGTTTTTTGCCCTTCGCGACAATCTTCAGAAGTATGAACAGACTTTCGGCGAAATCACCCGCAAGACTCCTGTGAACAATCAGGGTGGAAATAACGGTGGCGAGATCCCAAATCCGTTCATGGCATAAATCGTATCGGTCGAAATGAAAGAAAATAATTTTACGATATATAATTCCATCAGTCGCCGGAAGGAGCTTTTCAAACCTCTTCATCCTGAAAGGGTGGGGATGTATGTATGCGGTCCGACAGTCTACGGTGACGGTCATCTCGGCCATGCCCGTCCGGCAATTACATTCGACATACTTTTCCGTTATCTGACACATCTGGGTTACAAAGTTCGCTATGTAAGGAATATAACCGACGTTGGCCATCTTGAGCATGATGCCGACGAGGGTGAGGATAAGATTGCCAAGAAGGCACGCCTTGAGCAGCTCGAGCCTATGGAGGTGGTTCAACATTATCTCAACCGCTATCATAAGGCGATGGAACGGCTTAATGTTCTGCCTCCGTCGATTGAACCGCATGCGTCGGGTCATATCATCGAGCAGATCGAGTACGTGAAGTCGATTCTCGACAGCGGGTACGCCTATGAGAGCCAGGGATCGGTATATTTCGATGTTCCCAAATATAATGCCGATTTCCATTACGGTAAGTTATCGGGTCGCAATATCGACGAACTTCTGAGCGAGACACGCCAGCTTGACGGTCAGAGCGAGAAGCGTCATCCGGCCGATTTCGCTTTATGGAAGAAAGCTGCACCCGAACATATCATGCATTGGCCGTCGCCGTGGAGCGAAGGTTTTCCCGGATGGCACCTCGAGTGTTCGACAATGAGTGAGAAATATCTCGGTGAGCAGTTTGATATTCATGGAGGCGGAATGGATCTTAAGTTCCCTCATCATGAATGTGAGATTGCACAGTCGGTGGCTCACAACGGACATGAAACCGTGCATTACTGGATGCATAACAATATGATTACCATCAACGGCCAGAAGATGGGTAAATCACTTGGTAACTTCATCACGCTCGATGAGTTCTTCACCGGTAATCATCCCCTTCTTACCCAGGCCTATTCTCCGATGACAATACGTTTCTTCATTCTTCAGGCTCAGTATCGGTCAACGGTGGATTTCAGTAACGAGGCATTGCAGGGCGCTGAAAAAGCATTCAACAGAATGATGGAAGGATATCGCCGTCTGCGCGATCTGAAGCCATCGGAAAATTCAACGGTTGCTGATGAGATCGCTGCTCTTGAAACAAAATGCTACGAGGCTCTCGACGATGACTTGAATACTCCGATCGTGATAGCGCATCTGTTCGATGCATGCCGTATCGTGAATCTGATAAATGACGGTAAGGCAAGTGCTACCGCAGCCGATATCGAACATTTGAAATCATTGTTCAACGTATTCTTGTTTGATATTCTCGGAATGCGCGACGAAATGTCGGGTAGCGCGGGCGATTCCTCTTCATCGAGAAAGCCTTTCGAGGATGCGGTGGATCTGTTGCTGACAATCCGTGCCGAGGCGAAATCGAAAAAAGATTGGGCTACCAGCGATCTGATCCGTGACCGTCTGGCAGAAATCGGTTTTAATGTCAAGGATACAAAAGACGGCTTCGAGTGGTCGCTGAAATAAAATAATAATCCGTGGACGCGCAGGAATTTGCCATACGCGTGATGGATAATCTTCCATACGAACCGACAGGGCAGCAGATACAGCTCATCGCCGCCCTGTCGCGTTTTTGTTCGCCTCAGTCGGCCGAAAATGGCGTTTTTCTCCTTAACGGGTATGCCGGTACCGGAAAGACATCGGTAACCGGCGCGTTGGTGAAAACGTTACGTCAGATAGGGATCCCGTCGGTTTTGCTTGCGCCGACAGGAAGGGCTGCGAAGGTATTCTCAGGCTTTGCGCGGCATGCCGCATTTACTATTCATCGTAAGATTTATCGTGCGCCATCGCCCTACGATACAGGTTCGTCGGTTGCGGCAGTTAACCAGAACCGTCACGTGTCCACTCTGTTTGTTGTCGATGAGGCTTCGATGATAGGGGGCAGCGGTGATGGGGGCGCCAATCTGCTTGAAGATTTGATTCATTATGTATATACCGGCGAGAAGTGTAAATTGATTTTGCTCGGTGATACTGCCCAGCTCCCTCCCGTGGGAACCGACAGGAGTCCGGCGATGGATCCGCGCACACTGATCTCAATGGGCTTGAAAGTTACACGCGTAGTGATGACCGAGACGGTGCGCCAGAGGCGTGAGTCGGGAATATTGTATAATGCAACGACGCTGAGAAGGGCCATGAAACTTGATCCGCTTCCGGTACCCCGGCTGACAATTACACCATTTTCCGATGTGGAGGCTGTTGATCCGGCCGAACTCGATGAGATACTCGGAGCGGCTTATTCGCGTGACGGAATTGAAGATACGATTGTTGTGACACGCTCAAATCGCAGGGCTGTAGATTTCAATATGGCTATACGGCAAAAAATATTGGAGAAAGAGGAGGAGCTGTCGGTAGGTGAATTGCTTCTTGTAGCTAAAAATAATTATTTCTGGAGTTCGGGCGTGCAGGGACTTGATTTCATCGCCAATGGCGATGTTGCCCGCGTGGTGAAGATCTACGGTGTGGAAAGCCGGGGTTATATGCGTTTTGCCGATGTGAGACTCTCTTTTCCTGACCGTGATGTGGAAATCGATGCGAAAATTATTCTTGACTCACTTATTTCCGATACTCCGGCTCTCGCGCCTGAAAAAATGCAACGGCTTATGAACGATGTGATGTACGATCCCGTAAAGTTCACTCCCGACGCCACCTATCAGTCAAGGATCAAAGCATTGAAGACCGATCCCTATTTCAATGCGCTGCAAGTAAAGTATGGTTATGCAGTGACATGTCATAAAGCTCAAGGTGGCCAGTGGTCGAATGTTTTTGTCGACATGGGATTTATTCCGGCCGAAGCTTACCGTACTATCGATCTATATAGATGGCTTTACACGGCTTCGACCCGTGCAACAAAACGACTCTTTTTTGTAAATCCTTCTGTAGAGATAGTATAATTAACCTTTATTAATAATCATAAATATTTATTTATATAAATAATTCGGAAAATGATATTACCTTTGTGGTGTCGAAAATACGACATCTT
Source organism: uncultured Bacteroides sp. (assembly GCA_964531905.1). GTDB lineage: Bacteria > Bacteroidota > Bacteroidia > Bacteroidales > Muribaculaceae > CAJUPY01. The sequence goes on along the minus strand of CAZHHF010000029.1, from coordinate 1,433 downwards.
TGGTAAAGACAACGATTTGTTAGACATAAAATATACTTGAATTTTGGTTATGAGGGAGGTGTGCTTCTGTGAAGAAGCGCACTTTCATTTTATATACACTTTACTGTTTTAAAGCTCCGACAATATTTTTTAGACATTTTATAGAATTTTTTCCTTAATAGTTGTGAACACGGTTTTTTTGTCTTAATTTTGTCGGATTAAGAGGAAAATACTCTAATAAAATCAATAATAAACTAAACATTTCAACATTACTATGTGGTTAATTAATTCATCTGTAGGTCGAAAGTTCGTGATGGCACTCACCGGCGCGTTCCTCGTCCTATTCGTCACATTTCACTGTCTGATGAACGGTGTGGCATTATTTTGGCCGAGCGCCTACAACTGCGTATGTGAGTTCCTGGGAGCCAACTGGTATGCGCTTATCGGTACCGTTGTTCTTGCCGCAGGTTTTATTCTTCACATCATCTACGCTCTGTGGCTTACCGTTCAGAACCGCGCAGCCCGCGGCAACGACCGTTATGCAGTAACTAAAGTTCCTCCTCACGTGGAATGGTCTTCTCAGAACATGCTCGTTCTCGGTATCGTTGTACTGGCGTTCCTCGTAATTCACATGATTCAGTTCTGGAGCAAAATGCAGCTCGCCGAAATCCTTCACTGCGAGGTAATCGACGAAGCAACCGGTTTTGCAGTTCCCGCTGCAGCCGGAACCTGGTTCCTTCAGATCGCTTTCAGCCAGTGGTACACCCTGCCGATCTACATCATCGGTTTTGTAGCTCTCTGGTTCCACATGACCCACGGTTTCTGGTCGATGTTCCAGTCTTGCGGATGGAACGGTCAGATCTGGATCAACCGTCTCAAATGTATCGCCAACTGGTGGACAACAATCGTTGTGGCTCTCTTCATCGCTGAAGCGGTTGTATTCACCGTTCAGGCTAAGAAGGAAGCTTACACATCTTGCCCCGTACTTGTTGAACAGTACATGGAAATGGCAAGTGAAGGCAAGGCAGCCCTCGCAGTTTGCGAAGCAGAAGCTGCTCCCTGCAGCGAGGCATGCTGCGAAGCTGAATGTGAACAGGCTGTTGAAGCAGTGTCAGAAACAGCTGAAGTGGTAGCTGTTGAGGCTGAAGAAGTAACTATTGAAAACGAAAACCAACAATAATAAATCAGATATGGCTGACTACAAAAAACTTGAGGGGATGATCGATTCAACTCCCATCATGAAAGATTATGCTGATATCGAATCGTCGAAACTCCCCGAATTTCAAATCGATTCCAAGATTCCCGAAGGTCCCATAGCTGAAAAGTGGACCAATTATAAGGCTCACCAGAAACTCGTTAACCCCGCCAACAAACGTAACCTCGACATTATCGTGGTTGGTACCGGTCTGGCAGGTGCATCGGCAGCTTCAACTCTTGCCGAACTCGGCTTCAAC
>CAZHHF010000028.1:5709-14275 GCA_964531905.1 uncultured Bacteroides sp. | reverse complement strand
AAAAGTTGCTGTTGATGGTGGTGGTTTCCGTTATGTTATTTTCAATACTCAGTCATCGCGTGAATCAGATCCGGCAATCTCCTCACGTTTTCTTCATAACGTTGATAAGATCAATCAAGATATTCTTTCATTCGCGATCTCACGTAATCTCGTGGTTATCAAAACGAGAAACGGATGTGCAACAGGTTTGGCTTATGATATTGATATGCTGAATCTTCCTGAGGTATTAGGTACGATTCCGGGTACTGATACAGTCCTTCTTGTTATGGATGAGATGCTTACCCGCGAACATATCCTTCAACTGCTAATGGAGCTTATTCCGGATGCAATCACTACCGACAGTGTTTTCCGATAATATTAAAATTGTATTGAAATGATACGGGCCGGAATTACTGGTGGCGATTCGGCTGCTGCAGGAGAACTGATAAGAATACTTGTCAATCATCCCGATGTTGATATAGTATGGATAACATCGGTTAACAACAGTGGCGTGCGTGTCGATAAAGTTCATCGCGGACTACTCGGCGATACTGAGCATGTGTTTGTTAGTGAGCCGGTGTTGGATTCTGTTGATGTGGTGTTCTGTTGCGATAGAAATGATCATGGTGCAAAAAGAATTATAGAGACTTTGACAGTACCGGGTGATCTGCGTATTATTGATCTTTCGGGAGATTATAATCTTAATGAAGGAGTCGACGAATTTGTATATGGATTGCCTGAACTAAATCGTAAAAAGATTGTGAGAGGTGCAACCCGTATTGCAGTTCCGGGAGCAGTATCAACCGTGGTTCAGCTCGCTCTTCTCCCTTTAGCCAGAAAGATGCTTCTCGACAATGAACTCAATATGACGGTTGTTGACGGACGGGGGGAATCGGAAGATTATTTTTCGGCCTTCTTGACCGATAGTGATTCAGTAGGAGATTATGACCGTGAAGGGATAGCAGAGATAAAGCACGCTTTTTCAACCGTTCATGCTGGTATTCCGCCTAATATGAACATTTTGTTCTTATCAGGTGGAGGTCATAAGCGAGGCGTTATGGCGATAGCTTATTTTGACTGTAACTCTACTACCGATGATATTGTGAAGATCTACGAAGAGTATTACGATGATCATAATTTCGTTTATGTAGTTACCGGACGTCCATCGGATTTTAGCGATGTAGTCAATACCAACAAGTGTGTAATCGGTATATCTAAGGTTGGTGGTAAGCTTGTTGTGTCAGCCGTTATCGACAGTCTTCTCAAAGGAGCCGCCGGGTCGGCTGTTCATAATATGAATCTGTTATTCGGATTGTCGGAAAAGACCGGTCTATCGCTTAAATCTGCTAAGAATTAAAGCAGTTTAATTAAGAAAATATTGTCGGTTATAATATTTTATGTAATATTATAACCGATTTTGTGTTATAATATGAATTTTTGAAGTATATTTGTGCCATATAAATAATGTTATAAAACATAATAAAGACGTTATGGCAAAATTAAATTTCGGCGGTGTTGAAGAAACCGTTGTTACACGTGATGAGTTTCCGCTTGAGAAAGCTCGTGAAATTCTTAAAGATGAAACCATTGCCGTTATCGGTTACGGAGTGCAAGGACCTGGACAAGGTCAGAACTTACGTGATAATGGCTTCAATGTTATAGTAGGTCAGCGTCAGGGAGCTACTTATGAAAAGGCTGTTGCCGACGGATGGATTCCCGGTGAGACATTATTCGGAATTGAAGAAGCTTGCAGCAGAGCAACTATAATAATGTGCCTGTTGTCAGATGCAGCGGTTATCAGTGTATGGCCAGTTATCAAAAGTCAGCTTACTGCGGGAAAAGCATTGTATTTTTCGCATGGATTTGCAATTAACTGGAGTGATCGAACAGGAGTGGTTCCTCCGGCTGATGTTGATGTCATAATGGTCGCTCCAAAAGGATCGGGTGCTTCAGTACGCTCAATGTTTCTTGAGGGACGTGGTATAAATGCATCCTTCGCGGTATATCAGGATTATACCGGTCGTGCGCTCGATCGTACACTTGCGTTAGGTATAGGTATCGGATCGGGTTATCTTTTTGAAACTACTTTCCAGCGTGAAGCGGTAAGTGACCTCACCGGTGAACGAGGATCGCTCATGGGCGCTATTCAAGGACTTTTCCTCGCACAATATGAAGTGCTGCGTGAGAATGGTCATACACCATCGGAAGCTTTCAATGAAACTGTTGAAGAACTCACTCAGTCACTTATGCCGTTATTTGCTGCCCGGGGAATGGACTGGATGTATGCCAACTGTTCTACTACCGCTCAGCGTGGCGCACTTGACTGGATGGTGCCTTTCCATGATGCCATAAAGCCGGTCGTTCAGAAGCTCTATGCCAGTGTTAAGTCAGGTGAAGAGGCTCAGCGTTCAATAGATACAAATTCTACTCCTGATTATCGTGAACGTCTCAACGAAGAACTACGCCAGTTACGCGAGAGCGAGATGTGGAGGACTGCAGAAACTGTTCGTCGTCTGCGTCCTGAGAACTGTTGAGGAATTTGAAAATTATAACAAAACCGGGCTGATGAAATATAATACTCAGTCCGGTTTTGTTATACATTAGGGTTGTGAAACTATGGTTTCACCGGTATTGTCATTCCTGATGATGAAGCTGTGTTTTGCGGTGCATACTGACTCTGGATTGTTGCAACGCCTGAAGAGAAAGCTCCTGAGGTTGTGACGGAAAACTCCTGTTCAAGGATATAGGTGCCTTTGGGTAGAAAGTCAATGAATATAGATGTGGATGCATCGCGTGTTTCGCGATAGAATGCGATCCCCTGACTATAAATGTTTCCCGGAAGCTGTTGTACAGGTTCGAGGCATGCCGGACGGTTATCAATGATCGTTGCATAGGATAGTTCCATCTCAGATTTAACAGTGAGAACTGTTTTTACTATATCACCTACGTTGAATGATGCGGCATCTTCCCAAATGAAACCGTTTTCGCTGTTTCGGCGAACGAGGAACCGTTTCTGGATCGAAAGACCGTCAATCGACCGGGCTTCGATGGATGACATCGGCATGGTTGAGCGACTGTATATTGCTCCATACGCAGGAGTGTCAGAGATTTTATCGAATGTGAATGTAAGATCAGTGCCATAGTCTGATGGAATCTCAGCGCGAGTATATCCTGTAATTCTCTCAAAATTATCCGATTCTATCAGATGTCCGTTCACGTGGATAGCATTTTTTTGAACAGGTGAGGAAAGCCAACGTGTACCGGAGTTGAGTATCGAGGCTATAACCATAGATACTGATGCAGAGTTGCCCCAGTCCTGACGACTTTTTTCTATTATGAGCCATTGACGGATCGGGTCAATAGCTTTTGATTTCGGATCAATAGTTGCGAATGCATCAAGAATCTGTGCAGTTACGGTTACAGGACTATTACATAGCCATGTTGATGACTTGATGTTATCCCACCACATTCCGCGTTCTGCTGATTTAGATGAATATTCTTCAAGCGACTGAAGCAGCGATAGGGAAGTGGAGTGATATCCTGATGCCTGCAGTATCATGGCGGCTACAGGTTTCATTGCCAGATCGAAACGTTTCCAGTTTGCCAAAATATACTGCACTGTGGCTGCTGAAACTCTTGAAGCGGCGGTGGATTGTTTGATTTTGGGGAATAATGTACGGATATACGTGTACATTAAATCGGGAACCGGCGATTTTATATTGTCGACGCGTTTGGCAACCGTTGCGTCAAGAAATTTTACAGCCTTCTCAATCATAGTGTTGAGCTGGGTATTGTTAGGAAGATATCCAAGCCGACGGAGATTTCCGAGATTGAAAAGAATTGATTCTGTGGCCCATTCCGATGGATCGGTACCGTTGTCGGTCCAAGCCCAACCTCCATCTTTTCTTTGTAGACGGGCGAGTGTCTGGATTGTTGATGAATAAGTCTTGTCAATTTCTTTGCGGTTGAGCAGAAGTGAAAGCCTGGTCATTCGCTGTGTGTCGCTCATAGCATCGACAACCCACGGAGTTGCATTGAGAAGTGCGATTTTAAGGTCAGCGTTCTTTTCGAGCATTGAGACAAGGGTCGAATCGGTTCTATCGGAATTTAACCATGTATGGAACGCTTTAACTATTTCCGGATTACCGCGCATGATGCCATCGGCTACGGCTGCTGAGAAAAGTGTAGTCGCGGCTTCGGTTGATGTGGTGGGTGAATTGTTTAACAACCCCGGGAGTGCAGTAACCACAGTCCATGAAGGATTCTCACAAAACTCTACCGTCACTTTTGAATCATGCGTGGTTTTGAAGTCGATGGTAGCAGTTGTGCTGTCAGGAGCCATATAGAATGGACAGATTGTGATAACCGGTTGTGACGATGGTAGTACGGCTAATACAGTTTGCTCACCATCGCTGTAATTTACTGATGAAGCCTTAATTCTCACGATTAAAGATGAGGATTCTACGGGAGCTGTGATGTCAAGAGTAACAACAGCAGATGACATGGCATCGAGTGAGATTACCGATCGGCTTTCAGCGACAACCGTATTTGAGTTCATGTCGAGTGTCTCGAACTCAACCTGAATACTGTCTAATCGGTTCTCGGTATTGTTCATCACTGTGGCGGCTAACGTGGCAGTATCGTTCTGACGTATGAATCTCGGTAGATTGCTCTGAACCATAATCGGGTGAGACGCTACGATTGTATGGCGGAGAGTGGCCGAGTGCATCTTGTTGTCGTATGCCACACCATTAAGGAGCCATGTCGTTGATGCATTGGGATATGTGAATGAAAAATGCAACTTTCCGTCGGTGTCAGTTGTCAGCATTGGACTAAAAATGGCGAGCGGTATCTCGGATGGCCGGTACTCGTTATTTGATTGGGCCGTAATATTCTCATTAGTTTCCGGGGCAACTTCGTCCTCTTCTTCGCTCTCGGTATCAGCAAGAACCATACCATTAACGGCCTCGGATTTCATACTGACTATAGCTGATTCGTGGAGAACCATTTTCTCCTCGATTATGGCTCCGTCGGCAGCTCCTGCGGCTAAATATTGTCGGCGACCCGATACATAATAGTTCCCAAGCCAGGTCATATTGTATAGATTGAATGTCGGTATTCCCGGAATATTGAACTGTTTATTGTTATAAGGTGCTGATATATAGTTCTCAAGAGTAGGTATACGTGTCGATGATATATTGATGTCATAATACTTATACTGTGATGGAAATACGGGTAATCTCTGCGACTGTATATCGTCAATCGCTTTAGAGATCATGCTGAGAATAACTGCTGAACTGGGGCTATGATCAGAGGGGTATTTCGCAGTAAATGACCAGGTTTCGGTTGAAAGCGGTACAACCTTATCACGGAAACTCTCGAGCCTGAATTCCATCTTTTTATTGGCTGCCGGAGTTGTGATAGTGATAGTTTTCTCAGCTTGTTCCAGATTATTGACAGAGATGAGATGGATCTTAGCGCTATTGATCCCTTCAGGAAGTTCTACGTGAACATGATTGAGTCCTTTTGGCATTGTGACCCAACGCTGGCTGATGATTGAATCGTTAGACGTGACAATCATGTTTACGATGAGTTTATCGCGATCGGTTCCAATAAGTATTTCACCTTTATGCGATGTGAAGTCGACGCTATTTGACGGTATCCACATCATTTCATTGAGAGGGAAATAGTTTTTTGACGGGTTATAAAGGATTATCTTGTTAGACTTGTAGGTGTCAGCCAATGTCGTATCGACAGGGATGATCTCAATATTATATTCACCGGTAGGAAGAACGCTTAAATCTATTTTTTTGTCAGGTGATTCAAGATGTGCCGTTAGTACGGTTGAATCATTCTGCATAACCTTAAGTGATAAAGGTATATTTTTCTTTTCAAGAGTTGGAGTCAGAACCTGTATACCTAAGGATATTGGTTGGCTGATGTCAATGCACGATTTAGATGCCATCATGATCTCGTAAGGCTTTCCTAACGTGAATGCGGTTGATGTAGAACGTGTTTCTCCGGCAGGGGATGTGACATCGAAAGTTGCTCGCATCATTCCGGTGGGATACGGCGCCCCCGACAATATTGAAGGAGTGAGTTCTACTAAGAACTCTCCGTTACTGTCAGTTGTGACCGACGTGGAGTAGAATGATTCGAGCTGATCCATGTACCAGATAAGCCTTTCTCCCGACTGGATGCTTACATTTACCGTGGCATCGGCTATTGGGAATCCTGAATAGGAGCGTGCAATCCCTTTGATAGTAACGCTACCATCTGATGTGCTATTGCGTAATATAGAAGTGACTTCAGCTGTAAAAGTTGGCAGTTTGTAGTCACTTACCATGAATGATGACCCTCCGATGCGTTTGCTGCCGCTGAATACGTTGATTGAAAAATAGCCGGTTAACCCTGTCGATGGAAGCTTCGTTTTTCCCTGTAACCTACCGAATTCATCGGTGATCCCGCTTATGGAGTCGACAATCTGATAGTTGGGATCACGGATAATTACTTTTATATTCTCGTTTCCGGAAGCTCGGTTATCCAGCTTGGTTTCGCGGAAAGTTATGGTGACCCAGTCAACATCATCGCCGAGATGGTAGATCGGTAACGAGGTCATGGACGTTGCTGATATTCGGTCTTTAAAGCTGCCATTCTCATAAATGTATAGCTCTTTAAGGAAAACATCTTTCCCTTTTGTGATTTTACATTGGTTGGCATTTATATTTATATCGGTTTTCCCTTGATTATCGGTTATGACGGCAGGCGATAATTGAGTCTTGTTTTTTGATATGACTGACGCTCCTTCAATCGGCTGTCCTGAAAGGATATCTGAAACGTAGACCGATTTTCCATTAGATGTGCTGAGTCCGGTTCCGAACAGGTTGCTGCATATAAAGGTGCTGAAGTATCTTTCCTTATTTTTTTGACCTTCGTATACTGGTAAAATTGTGTATTCTCCAAAGTCGGGAACCGAAAAGCGTACAATGGTGTCGGTTTTAAATGGTCCTTCTTTGTCTACAATAATATCGACCGATTCAATTAGTTTATCTAAGATATATTCAGATTCTGTGGCTTTCACTCTATAGAGTTTGAAAGTGACTTTCCTGGCGTTGTATATATCCGCGCGTGTTTCAAATTCATGATTTGGAGCAACGTTGGAAGGGAACCATACTCTCGCCGATGGTTTAGTGAGTGTTCTGATTGTATTTTTTATGTCAGTGGTATATGTTGATTCGGGAAAGCGTGCATCATATTCTTTAAGAAGGCTGTAGATACGTTCTTTCAGTTTTAGGAGATATACATTTTCTGAAGCGGATAGTAGGGCGAGTGCCGATTCAGGAGTATCTGATTCGGCTGAGTATAAATCCAGAAGTTCTTCTGTGTATATTTCTCGTGAATCAGGCATATATTGCGCATGGTTATTTACCCATTCGATAGACTTTATACGGTTGTAGATATATGATGCACGATAATTTTCACGGTCACGCAGAAGAAGTCGTATTATTCTGATTCCAAGTTTAGTCGTGCTGTTGAAACTGGTGTCAGAGTCAGTCAGTAATGTTGATATGTTGAGCCATCGAGGATTGAGATCATTCCTGTGGCTTAGACGATCCATAATCGACAGCGATTTGTGGCCAACGAAATCAAAAAGGGTAGGGAAGAAGTTTTCATCGGCGCGTTTGATCGTTATAACATCACTATAGGATTTCAATGGCGTCTTCAGTAGTATCTCATGGCGGTTTACCGCAGAGTTTAGAAGGCTGTCAATAACGATACGGAACTGTTCTCCCGACCATTCGTTATAATCTGCAGGACGTGGATTGACCGGTAATTGCCGCTGATCGTATTTCCAACGGTCTTGCATATAGATCGAAGAGTATATGTCGGCCTGAAGTATTTCAAGCAAAGCTTTAAGCGACTGTTCATTGCTTTTGTCAGAAGTACGTTTGATAAGCTGCAGACTCTCACCAAGAGAATTATTGCTGACAAGGCTGTTGGCCAGTGTGAGATTTATCAGTGATCGGACAATAGCCTCGTTATCGGCTTTCTTGATGGCCTCTTTAAGTGTTTTCTCGCTCGTCGTAATAACTTTCTTGGGGTAAGCGAAGTCGGGTTGCGTAACGATAGCCAAAGATGTCATTGCTGTACACAGCAGCAGAATAAGCAATAATGGGAGTCGGAGTGAGGTTTTCATATCATCTGTATTTAAATGAAACGAGGCTGTGTCAAAAATTAAATATTTTGGCACAGCCTCTTTAAGGTTTGTCAGGATGGGTCAGATGCAAGGGGCTGGGGATGAGGCTGAAAGGAACATACATTTAGTATGTGACAGAAGTCGGATTCCGATAGCAACGCCGCAGATGACCTATTATGACACACCGTCGTTGACAAGAAAATGTATTAGTTTTATAATCAATTTTTATTCGTATCCTTGTTCCGGTTTCGTAATCTTGCCTGATGAATCATCAGATTACGGTTGAAGTTCCTTTCGGCTGTTTTTAGCTGAAAAAGCTGTTTTTTAGTAAGCACCTCTTTAAATTTATCGAAATATTGCCGCTCGATTCGTCCTTCATTGATTTTGAGG
>CAZHHF010000028.1:0-5699 GCA_964531905.1 uncultured Bacteroides sp. | reverse complement strand
GAGGTCGAAAAGTGCTTCAGCAGCTTTTTCATATTCGAGATCAGTAACATTTGATGTTGACATTATGCGGCGTTCAAGCTCTTTTGTCTCATCATTGAGCTTAGTTGTTTCATCCTCCATTTCATCATATATCGGGAAGAAGCTTCTTTGTTGATCTCTTGTTAGTTTGAGTTCACGCACAAGGAAGCAATGTTTATAGTCGCGCATTTCTTTGAAAAATTGCTGGCGTTCGGCTAAACTTTCTTCAGGATCAGTTCCTTTTGCAGAAACAGTAATCGATCCCAAAAGCGATAGGATGAGGAGTGAGAATGAAATATACTTTTTCATAATGATGCCGAATATGTGAATATCAATTATTGAATGATGTAGGGATTATGGAGTCTTCGCTGAAATAGAAGTCTGTGGCGCTATATCCCTGATTGTACATATCATCAAGAATGTCGTAATCATCCATTTCAATGACCATGTCATAATTGTCGTTACCAAGATTTGCCGTAAGTGCAGGAAAGTTATCAATATTGAGGTCGGCCGACGGATTCCTTAGCATGGAGAACAGTTGCATCATGCAGTATATGCCTGCAAACATGGCTGCCATATATGCATAGGGCCGTATTTTTAGCCATACGGTTTTAGGTCTCGGGGCGGTCTCTTCTGTCTGTCGCTCAGGCAGAGCTGCCATCATCCGCTCGGTGAATTCCGCAAAATAACCTTCAGGGACAGTCATTCCATCGCGGCGTCCGACTTCTTCAAGTATGTTGTTTTGCTGTTTCATCGTGATTTCGATATTTTATTAAAAGTATGACTTGATAGGCATTGAATGGTTTAATCATTATCGGCAAAATATTGTTCAATTTTTTTTACTGCCAGATGATATGATGTTTTTAATGCTCCGACCGATGTCCCGAGTATCTCCGACATCTGCTCGTATTTTATTTCGTCATAGTATCGCATATTGAACACGATACGCTGTTTTTCGGGAAGGGTGGCAATCGCTTTCCTTAATTTTAATGCAAGCTGATCACCGTCGATGTTAGTATCAGCTTCGATAGTGTTTATAAGAAAAGATTCTTCGCTGTCAATAGATGACATAAGTTTCTTTTTCTCGCGTGTAATGAATGTGATACATTCGTTAAGAGCGATTTTATAGAGCCATGTCGATAATTTAGCCTCACCGCGGAAGTTCTCGATCGACATCCATGCTTTCATGAACGTGTTTTGAAGCAGATCATCGGCATCTTCGTGGTTCTCGACCATTCGGCGAATCTGCCAATAGAGCGGTTGACCATAAAGTTTGATGACATCGGAAAAAGCTTCGCGACATTTTTCCGGGTCACGTAGGCGATCTATAAGCTCTTGGTTTTCTGTTGGAATGGTAGCACGCATGATGTGGCTTAAGAATTTAATTGCGATGTAAAGATATGAAAAATTATCGGTATTTATGGATTGAACACTCCTATTTTATGTTTTTTTATGTAAAAAGAATTATTTAGGCTCATGTACTGTTACTCTGATTTAAATTATAGTTAAAACGTTGGTTACAGGAGAAAAAAGCATTAACTTTGCATAATACATTATAAATAAATAATGGACTGTGGTTTCTCACTCAGTTTCTGCAATGAAAATCAGTAATATAATTCTCGGTTTGATTGTTGGTGCGTTTTCCTCTCCGGTAGCCGTCGGTGAGATTACTCCTGTAGAATGGAGTGATTCTGCGCGGGTGCTTGATGAAGTAGCTGTTACTGCAATCAAAGAAACGTCTGATCTGTCGCGGGTACCTGCATCCGTAACATCGATCGGGCGGTCTGAGATTGAGCAGATGGATATTCTGAATGTGAAGAAAGCCGCAGTGCTTGTACCTAATTTTTATATTCCCGATTACGGCTCCAGAATGACATCTTCGATCTATGTAAGGGGATTAGGTGCGAGGATCGATCAGCCGGCAATAGGTTTGACTGTTGACAATGTGCCGTTTCTTAATAAGGATAACTACGATTTCGATATTGCCGATATCGATAGGATAGAGGTATTTCGGGGGCCGCAAAGCACCCTTTACGGACGAAATACTTTGGCTGGACTTGTCAGTGTATATACTCTCTCTCCATTGCGTTATCAGGGCGTGAGATTCATGGCCGGATACGGGTCGGGTAATACTCTGAATCTCTCAGCCGGTGTTTACCGGCGTATGGTCTCGGGTTTAGGAATGGCCTTTACCGCATCTTATGGCTCATCCTCGGGATTCTATATTAATCGTTACAACGGTAAGAAAGCAGATCATGAGAAAAACGGTTCAATAAGATGGAAAACTGCATGGAACGCTACCGGGGGATTGTCGTTGGAAAATACGGCATCGGTATCGCTGACTCGGCAGGGAGGGTATCCCTATGAATCTCTTGCAACCGGAATGATAAGCTATAATGATACATGCTTTTATCGTCGCACCGGTATTTCTGATGGTCTTACGATGAAATATGCTATAAATAATGTTATGTTGTCATCTATAACAAGTTTTCAGTATATTGATGACAATATGACCCTTGATCAGGATTTTCTGACCGATGATTATTTCACATTGACCCAGCGCCGTCATGAATGGGCGTTGACCCAGGATTTTATTGCAAGCGGTAAGAAAAACGCGTATAGCTGGCTTGGAGGACTGTTTGGTTTTTATAAGCGTACTGATATGCAAGCTCCTGTGACATTTAAAGATGACGGAATATCGAATCTGATCGAAGGACATGCCAATCAACCTGGAACCAAATACCCCATAGTATGGGATACCCGTTCTTTTGTCTTGAATAGCGATTTTGTGATTCCGACCAAAGGATTCGCTATATATCACCGGAGTGATTATGAGTTTAATAATTTTAAGTTCAGCGGTAGTCTGAGATTTGATTATGAGTCGGTAGCGATAGATTATCATAATTACACATCAACATCGTTTACCATGATGAATGCCACTGTTTCGCCGGCTGTACCTTTTCAAAAAGTGAATGTTGATATAGATGAAAAAGATCGCTTGTCGCGTTCATTTGTCCAGCTCCTGCCTAAAATTTCGGTTGAATATCATTTCGATCAGATTGATGTATATGCCTCGTTTGCCAAAGGCTATAAGTCTGGTGGATATAATACTCAGATGTTTTCCGATGTGCTTCAGCAGAAACTGATGGGAGAATTCGGAATAGCTCAGGCCTACAATGTTAAAGATATAATAACCTACGATCCTGAAAAAAGCTGGAATTACGAACTTGGCACAAAGTTCTCGTTCCCGGCGGTGTCATTGTCGGGATCGGCAGCTATATTTTATATAAATTGTACCGATCAGCAGTTGACAATGTTTCCTCCTGGTGTGACAACCGGTCGTATAATGACGAATGCGGGTAAGACAAGAAGCATGGGCGCCGAGTTGTCATTGAGATGGAATCCGGTATCGCATCTTAATCTGAATCTGTCGTATGGCTATACCGATGCCCGTTTTGTGAATTTTAATGACGGTAAAAATGACTGCAGGGATAAACGGGTGCCTTATGCTCCCGCCAATACTATGTATGCATCATCTGATTACCGTTTTGTATTCGGCTCATCAATATTTAATTCTGTCTTGATTCATGCCGGTTTACAAGGAGTAGGCGATATCTATTGGAACGAGATCAACACTGTTAAGCAATCATTTTATACATTGATTGACGCTTCAGCCACTTTTGAACTGTTGAATAAGGTGTCTTTGGAGCTGCGGGCTGAGAATATGTTCAACCGTCATTATGACGTGTTCTATTTTGTTTCGATAGGGAATGCCTTTCTTCAGAGGGGAAAGCCGCGTTTTTTAGGAGCCACTCTACGATTTAATATCTAATACACATTAATTTATTATATAAAATTGAAATTCAACGAAATCAAAATTATGAAAATTCTTAATTTCTTATCGATGCTTCTTCTCGGTGTGGCACTTACTTCGTGTCTCGGAGGAGATAATAAGATGACTTCGAGCCGCGCCCTTCAGGCTGGCTCATGTGTCAACTATATTGTGGATAATGCAACCGGTGAAGGTGCGATAAATGCATCGGGTGCGAATTATGTTCTGAATATAGACTACACATCTCAGGTGGCCGATATTACTGTCAGCGGTCTGCAGCTTACCCCCGGAGGTGCAAGTTATACGTTTAATATCCCGGCTCAGAGATTTTATTTCGATGCGTCAGGCGCGCTGATCGTTGATGTACCGGCAGCGCTTGATGCTGATAATGATGTAACGATTAATAATTTCCGTCTTTCATTGTTGGACCGTATGATGGGACAGGATGGTTGGATACCCGTATGGACAATCTCCTATGAAGTTAATTCACGGTTTACGGTTAGTGCCATTCAGTTGTCTACCGTTTATTTCGGCTCATCAAATGTGAAAGTCGGTGATGATAAGAGTTTCGATACTAAAGAGCCTTATTACAGTCTCGTGTTTGATAGCAAGAGTGTTAATGGAAGCAAGATGAAAGGTAAGCTCTTGTTGTATAATGCTCAGTTTGCATCCTCGATGCCGAAAATGAATATGGCTATTCGTGATATTGAGTTTGATTTCGGTAGTAGAGGTTTCAACGCTCACGCCGATGAACTTGAACTCTATCTGAATGATACAACTTTGCAGCCCGAATATGCTATAACCAACTTCTCGCTTTCTGCAACCTATCAGCAGTCGGTTTTTGGAGAAGAAATATATCCGTGTTGTAATATTTCCTTCACCTGTGCCGGACGTTTCAAGACTTTGCTCGAACTTGGATATGATCTCCCGGCTGCTCAGTAATAATTCAGTTTTATGATTTTACCGATGGCTCACGACGCATAGTTGTGGGCCATCGGCTTTTATGTGACCATAGGGTTGTTATGCTTGAAAGAACTAAAAAATGTTGAAAATAAGACGTAAATTAGTAATATTGTTAATGAAAAAATATGTATATTTGCAATCATAAAAGCAGAATTCGCGTGGCAAACGGCTTTCGCGAGGTTTATCTGTTTGATTTATAACCTGATAAATCTTAAATACCGTTTTGCGCGTTTTTGTGGACGAACATAATTGAAAACCGATATATTTTTAAAATATGTTATTATTAGACATTTTTGGAATTCAGAACAATGCATTGCTTGCTCTTGTTGCGTTGCTGACAGGTGTAGCGTTGGTTGCTCTCGCAATGTGGATCGCAGGTCTGATCTCTCCACGTTCTTTTAATCCTCAGAAAGGTGAAGCTTACGAATGTGGTATCCCGACCCGCGGAAATTCGATGACTCGTTTTCATGTGGGTTATTATCTTTTCGCTATCCTTTTTCTGATGTTCGATGTTGAAACTGTATTTCTGTTCCCCTGGGGCGTAAGAGTTCAGGAGCTTGGAACTGGAGGATTGATCAGCATCGCAGTCTTTTTTGGAATTTTAGTGTTAGGTCTTGTTTATGCCTGGCGGAAAGGAGCATTGGAATGGAAGTAAAAGATCAGATTACGACAAAAAGCATGCCTTATGAGGCATTCAAAGATAATGAATATATCGAAAAGCTTGTTCAGGAACTCCGTGATAGCGGAGCCAATATTCTCGTTGGTTCGCTCGACAAGCTGATCAACTGGGGGCGGTCTAACTCACTCTGGCCACTCACTTTCGCTACCAGTTGTTGCGGTATCGAATTTGTGTCGCTCGGTGCGGCTCGTTTCGATATGGCTCGTT
>CAZHHF010000027.1:0-14505 GCA_964531905.1 uncultured Bacteroides sp. | reverse complement strand
TCTCGTTTGCCTGAGCAGGAGTTTCAGCAATGATTTCCTGACGGGTAAGCCAATCGTTGTTGTCACGAGTTCCTCTGACATAAGGATATTCTCCGGGGAGTGAATCAGTGGTTTTGAGGTCAGCAATATCCTCAGCACGGTACATCGGCTGAACATTGAAGCCTTCATTTGTTCTCCAAACCAATTTCTTATCGAATGGAACGCCCTTCAAATCGGCTTCCACCTTAGCTTTCCACTCTTCAGTGGTTACGGCGGGAAATTGATCGAACAATTTTTCTTTCTTTTCTGCCATGATTGGTAATTAATTATTATGTATTAGAAATGGTTGATTCGATAGTTTATATCAAATTAATATTTACGCGCAAATTTACCATTTTTATATTGAAAAACACAAAAAATTATGGAAAAGATTCTTTAATAATCCGCATCATCGCTCCATAATCAACGACACGATGGCTTGTAGTCTTTCAACGAGTAAAAATCACTAAAACATTATCTTCTTCGTGGTGGCATAATCACGCGGTCGCCCATCAACTTCGCAAACTCAGCCGACAATTCTTTCATTTTTGCGAGTTCTTTCATCAATTCAGCTACAGCATTGAAATCGGACGGATTATTCCTATATGCTTCCTTGATATTTTCGTTGAGCATGTTTATCTCATCCTGAAGAATAGCATTGCGCAAATCATAAATTGCCCGTGGAACTAACTTATTAAGAATGTCTTTCTCCTCTTCGATCCGGGCATATTTGGTATGAATCTTGCTTAGCACATGTTTGTCGGTGACAAGATCTATAGTAAGGCTGCGGGCTATCTCATCGGGCGATGATGACAGCTCGCGTTCAATATAATTCGTCGTGAAATCATCGATACGGTTATAATGATTGGCATCACAATCCATTTTCAATTTCTGTTCACGCGCCGTAATGTCATTCAAACTAATGGCAGTAGCTTTTATCTCAGCCAAACCACTCTCCCACTCTTCAGCTCTTCGTTGCAGACTGTTACGATAAAACTCGGCCTGATCGGTCTCCCATTTATCATCTAATGCGAGTACCATTCTGAAGATATGGGAATACTTATCGACAGTAAATTCAATTCCATCATCGGCAAGCTCCTCACGCACAAAATCTACGATTCGGTACGACTGAGTCGGATTATCATCTGATAATAACCCGTCGATAGGTCTCATCCCATATTTCACCACGTATCTCAGAACTTCCTTCTCATACGGTTCGAGATCGAGTCGCTTTTTATTTACCATCCCAATTTGCGGTGAAACAGCAAACTGGCTTTCCGAGGCGTCATTCTCTTCAGATGATGATTCCGATTCTGTTACGGATGACTGGTCACCTTCTCTGGATTGCTGCTGTCGAGCTTCGTTATTCTTGTTTTTCTTAAACTCCTGTTCCCTTATCGCAACAATGTTCTTTGCAACTTCGTTTGAAAGAATACGCTCGTCGATATCAAGTGAATACCCACATTCCTTGATGTAAACATTACGTGAAATCTCATTCGGGATAACCGCTATCGACCTTACTATATCGCTAATAACCTTTGAACGTTGTATGGGATCATTCTCAAGTCCGGCAAGAAGAATATTAGTCTTGAATCTTATAAAATCAATCTCATTTTCTTTTATATAGGCCTCTACTTCCGACATACTGTGTGTCTGCGCAAATGAATCAGGATCGTCACCGTCGGGCAACTGAAGCACTTTCACATTCATCCCTTCAGCAAGAATCATATCGATACCGCGCAACGACGCTTTTATTCCGGCAGGATCACTGTCATAAATCACAGTGATGTTATCGGTAAACCTATGAATCAGTCTGATCTGTCCTTCGGTAAGCGACGTTCCCGATGAGGCCACTACATTCTCTATTCCTACCTGGTACATTGATATCACATCCATGTAACCTTCAACAAGATAGCATTTATCGTTCTTTACGATAGACGGCTTTGCCTGATATAGTCCATAGAGTTCCCGGCTCTTACTATAGATGATCGACTCGGGAGAATTCACATATTTGCCACCGACTTTATCGGTTCGCAAGGTGCGGCCTCCGAAAGCGATGACTTTACCTGATATTGAAAATACGGGATAAATCACACGTCCGCGGAATCGGTCGTAATACTCATCTTTTTCCGATTTACCTATCAGACCGGTTTCGTAAAGATACTTTTCCTTATACCCTTTTTTTCGGGCTTCCGACAGCAAATCATCACGTCGGTCGATACCATAACCGAGCCGGAATTTATTAATCATCAGATCGTTGATTCCGCGCTCCCTGAAATATGCCAGGCCAACATTACGTCCTTCGGTGGTGTCATTTAGGTTATGCTCAAAATGAAGCATCGCGAACTCGTTAACGGCAAGCATGCTTTCACGCTCGGTAGCTTTCTCGCGCTCCTCGTCGGTCATCTCATGCTCTTTTATCTCGATATTATATTTTTTAGCGAGATATCGGAGTGCTTCATTATAGCTCATCTGCTCATGAAGCATTATAAAATTCACAGGAGAACCACCTTTACCGCAACTGAAACACTTACAGATTCCTTTCGATTTAGAAACAGAAAAAGATGGAGTGCGCTCGTTATGAAACGGACACAACCCTATATAATTGGCGCCTCTACGTTTTAAACTCACAAAGTCGCTGACCACATCCACTATGTCGGCGGCATCAAGAATCTTACGAACTGTTTCCTGATCAATTCTATACATTAGTGTTTTGATTTACACGCAAAGTTAATAATTTTCCATCTTTTTCCGTAACTTTACGCTGCCTAATTTAACCCGAAAAATAAACGGTAATGAAGTTAAAGAAATTATCTATCACATTATTTGCGGCAATGGCCGCCCAGTTATGTGCGGGAACACGCATCGTTGTTCTTTCCGATGTTCATGTCACTCCTGGAAATGCCAATGAATCAAAACTGATCGAAGCAGTTGAAGAAATAAATTCACTTAAAGGAATCGATCTGGTAATCATGAACGGAGACCTCACGAATGAAGGATCCGACGAACAGCTGAAAAACGTAAAAAGGATTCTGGATAAGATCACATACCCTCTTTACACTCTTCCTGGCAATCATGAGAACAACTGGTCACAGAGTGCAACAAGAACATTTATCGATTTGTGGGGGAACGACCGTTTTGTTACTGAAGTCGATGATCTGATAATTATTGGATGCAACTGCGGACCATATATGAAAATGGGCGACGGACATATCAAGCAGGAAGATCTTCACTGGCTTAAATCTACTCTCGACAAAATGGTTTCGAATAACAAACGTGTGGTTTCATTCAATCATTATCCTATAAGAAAAGATGATATTGACAACTATATCGACTATATCCGCGTACTTGAAAATTATCCCACGATTGTACATATCAACGGCCATTACCACCGATATATACCATATAAATCAGGAAATATTCCCTCAATGATGGTGGCCTCGCTCGATCAAGGAGATAATATTTACGGGTATTCGATCCTTGATATAGATAAGGATTCGGTTTCTGTTTATCGGAAAGTTATCGGTAAAGATGAGGAACTTCTTGAAAGATTCCATACAACCACTACAGTCGAGCCGTATATCACTGAAGACACTGTGTCACATACCGTTCCCGAAGGAGTTACGATCACAAAATTGTGGACCGACAGTGCATCAATATTCACACGCATCGGAATCAATAGCCAAAATATATTTTTCGGGAACTCACTCGGTGATATAAAAGCGATCGACAAGAATAACGGAGAATTAAAATGGGGTCTTAACACAGGTGCATCTCTGTTCTCGCGGCCGGTTTCAACCGACTCGGTTGTCGTGGTTCCGACTATTCTGCACAAGATAATGATGCTCGATGCCAGGAACGGTAGTGTAATATCCGAATCGACTGTTGAAGGTCCATATGTTGCCGATGGAGTAATTGAAAATGGCACATTGTATCAAGGTGGTTACAAGATGATAGAAAAGAGAGAGATCGGCAGTGGCAAAACGATCTGGCGATTCGACTCAATCTCCAACTATTGTCAGGCAAGTCCAGTAATCGATGGCGACGATATCGTTTTCGGAGCATGGGATACGAATCTGCGATGCTTGAATAAGAACACCGGTGAACTTAAATGGAAGTGGAACAATGGTAAAGAAGCGAATATGCTCGGTCCCGGAAACGTCGTTCCTGTTGTAACCTCAGATAAAATTATAATCGTTGCTCCAGATCGCTATATGACTGCAATTAACCGTCAGACCGGCACTACATTATGGCGCAACAACGATCACCGCTACCGCGAGAGCCTCGGGGTGAGTGCCGACGGCACAACTGCTTATGCGAAAACAATGGATGGAGAACTTGTAGCAGTCGATATTACAGGCGATGACTTCAATGAAAAATGGATTGTAGATATGGGTATCGGTTATGATCATGCACCATGTATAGTTGGTGAAAGTAACGGTATAATCTATGCCGGTTCACGTCGCGGAATATTGTCGGCTGTGGATCCATCTGAGAAAAAACTACTTTGGACAGCATCATTAGGTAATTCTGAAATCAACGGTATCGACATAGATCCTTCCGATGGCACGGTTTATGTTTCTCTGATCGAAGGCACTATCTTCAAGATAACAAAAACCGAATGACAATTACAGATGTTTAAATATGCGTTGTTATAAATTATAAATACCTTACAGATATGAAACTATTAAATCGTCTTGGACCGGCATTGTTGTTAGCGATTTCCATTGTTATCTTAGGACTGGCCATCAAATCAGGAACAGAAACATTCGCGTTTCGCGATAGAGTGGTATCCGTGAGAGGGCTTGCTGAAAAAGAAGTCAAAGCCAACAAAGTGACATGGCCTATCGTCTATAAACAGGTCGGAAACAGTCTGCCTGAGCTTTACACAAGTATCAGGAACACCAATAACACTATAATCGAATATCTTAAAAAGAATGGGATCACTGAAGATGAGATTTCAGTAAACGCGCCTGATATTATCGATATGCAGGCTGAACGCTACAATGTGGACCGTTCGCCCTATCGTTATAATGTCACATCGGTGATCGTGGTTGTTTCGGAGAACGTTGACCGCGTGAGAGAACTTATCGCAAGTCAGATGGAGTTACTTAAAGACGGAATCGCCATAACCGACGGCGGATACCAGTATCAGGTAAAATATGAATACACCGATCTCAACTCGATAAAGCCTGAAATGATCGGAGAAGCGACAGCAAAAGCCCGTGAAGCCGGTGAGAAATTCGCTAATGATTCACAAAGTAGTCTTGGAAAGATCAAAAGTGCCACTCAAGGCCAGTTCTCGATAGAAGATCGTGATGAAAACACTCCCTATATCAAGAAAGTGAGAGTGGTATCATATATCGAGTTTTTCCTCGAAGACTGATAGATACCGAACCCAATTTACTGATGGTTTCTTCGTTTACTCATCGCTGTAACGGCGATTGGGATTTCGGGGAAACCATCCTTTTTTCACCCTTTTCTCCTGATCGAATATCTCCTTTATCGTCCAGAAAGACGAAAACGCAAACACTCCGGAAAGCGTTGATAAAAACAGATCGGCAAGAACTACCGATAGAACGCATCCGATAACTCCAAGGACAAGGAAGCACCACCAGCAACGTGTGCCGAAATAGTATTCAGCTTTAATCACTACGGGATGAAAAAGACCTATAATCAGGAATGTAGAAATTCCTATTGCCAATCCAAGTAAATGATATTCAGCAAGAATCTCAGTCATTTTGAAAATTTTTTATAAGCTTCTGCAAGGCGTTTATGATAACCGCGCGCACGATATCCGACACCGTTATATTTCCTCGCGAATTCCGACCAATTATGATTACGCAACGATTCCACGATACCGGCATTGCGTAAAAATTCAGCGAATAATTCAAGTTGGGCGCGCTCCGACATGTTCATTTTTTCAACAAATTCCATAGGCGAGGCTGCACCACATTTTTTCCAATTAAAGCCGCCGATCTGAAACATTCCCCAAAATGTACTTACTATGGCTGCTTCGTTATCAATATTAAATGCCGCGTTATAGCGCCGGTACTGTTTCTCATCAAAACTACCGGTGATGGATCGCGACGACAGATCAGGGCATTTTGTTATTGCCGACTGACTGATACCTCTGCGGGAAAGCTGTTTCCGAAAAAGAGATATATCGAAATTGATAACCGGCTCACCCGATTCAAAGAATCCTCGGTGAGTTTTTCCTGCTTCAATCTCAACCACCGATTTTATCGACGGTACATCTACACCAAGTTCCTCGGCAACTTCTTCAAAATCTCTATCAGTCAATCGTTTGCCCGATTCAGGCAAATAAACGAGCGAGGAATGATAGAAAATTGAATCAAGGCGGCGTTCTATCTTGAGCTGAAGTATTTCATATTTATCAGGAGTATCAGCATTTATATATGACACGACTGATAAAAAAATCAGCAATGAAAGGCCTGCCTTTTCAATTAACCTCATTCCTCGCACCGATTAGTTGAACTTACTTATGCCTTCAGTTCGGATACTTTTTCAAGTATACGACGCAACTGGCACCAGAAACGTTCAACTGCAGGAATATGCATTCTTTCCGATGGAGAATGTACATCGCGGAGAGTCGGACCGAATGAAACCATATCGAGATCGGGATAAACCGATTTGAACAGTCCACATTCGAGACCGGCATGAATAGCTTTGATAGCGGGTTTGATACCGTAAAGTTCCTCATACGCGTCACTTGCGATCTTCATAATTGGGGATTCAAGATTAGGCTGCCAACCGGGATAGCCATCACCGTGAGTAACTTTAGCACCTGCAAGCTGGAACACTGCTTCAACCTGATATGCGATATCCCATTTACGTGACTCAACCGAGCTGCGCTGGCTGGTTGTAACAACGATCTGGTTATCTTCTTTCATCTTAACAGATGCGAGGTTTGTTGAAGTCTCAACAAGTCCTTCAAGTTCGCGGCTCATTGAAACCACACCGTGAGGCGCACCATAGATCGAGCGGATCACATTGAGGGTTGTAGTCGAATCAACGCAGAATTCAGGGGTCTCAACACTTTCCATATCAATGGTCAAAGTGGGTTCAACACCCTTGTATTCGTTTTCAACGTCAGCAACATATTTATTAAGCATGATGCGTACATCCTCTTTATTGGATGTGTGAACACCAACTACTGCATGAGCAGCTCGGGCAATAGCATTACGCAGATTACCACCGTCAATCTCAGCGAGTGAAACCTCATATTTCTGAGTAAGCGACCAAAGGAAACGTGCAAGAATCTTGTTGGCGTTAGCACGTCCAAGATGGATATCGCCACCTGAGTGTCCGCCGAGACCGTTTGCTACGTCGATACGGAAATACTGGAAATCAGTGGGAGCCTGTGAACGATGGTAGTTGAAAGTACATGTAGTGTCAACACCACCTGCACAACCAACGAAAATTTCAGCATCATCTTCAGAGTCAAGATTAATAAGAATCTTTCCTGTTACCATTCCCGGTTCAAGACCAAATGCACCGGTCATACCGGTTTCCTCGTCAACAGTGAAAAGAGCTTCGATGGGACCATGTACAAGTTCAGGATCAATCATAGCAGCAAGTGACGCAGCCACACCGATACCATTGTCGGCACCAAGAGTAGTGCCATCGGCACGAAGCCATTCACCGTCAATAATAGTCTTTATCGGATTATTTTCAAAGTCGAAAGATTTGTCATTGGATTCACACACCATATCCATGTGGCCCTGAAGAATCACTGTAGGTGCGTTTTCGTGGCCAGGAGTAGCCTCTTTTGACATTACGATGTTTCCAACCGCATCTGATTTAACCGCGATGTTGTGTTTCGCTGCAAAATCAAGAAGGTACTGGCGGATTTTACCTTCTTTCTTTGATGGACGGGGAACTTTGGTAATTTCATCGAAGATTTGGAAGACCAATTTGGGTTGAAGATCTTTTACTTCCATAGAATGTGTTTTTTTGATTTAAGTTATATTGATTATTAAAAAAACTCGGCAAAATGAAAACTATGTTAAAATTTTCAGTTTTCCGTCACTAAGGTACAAAATTAAATTGATAAATAGCAAATAATTTATCTAACTTTCCTATATTTGCACTGAAAATACCATATTATTGATGAAAACCTTATTGTTGACATTAGTTCTTGTGGCTCTTGCGATAATCCTGCTCGGAGTCAAAGTTTTATTTGTCAAGAACGGAAAATTTCCATCGGGACATGTTCACGATATCCCCGCTCTGAAGAATAAGAACATCGAATGTGGCCGTAAACAATAAAAAACCAATCATTAACAAGATAGTATTAAAATGAAAAAACTTGCACTAGCCGGAAGCGCTCTCATGCTATTTGCTGCTACCGCTCTAATTTCATGCTCTCCCAAAGACTCTGCACAGGCTCCACAACAAATTGCCAGCAATGACACTCAGAACGCCGGTCTCAACATACGTTTCATAGACCTCGACTCAATTTCGGCTAACTATAATCTCGTTAAAGATTACAATGAGATCAATATCCGCACTATGAGCAAGCTTGATAACGCTCAAAGAGCAAAACAGGCCGAATTACAGAAACGAGCCGCTGAAATTGATAATAAGATGAAGAATCACGGATACATATCCGAAGCCACTTATTCAGCCGATGTACAGAAATTTCAGCAGCAGCAGCACGATGCCGAAGTGTATCTCGGCAATCTGCAGGCACAGGCACAGCAGGAAGCTCTTGACCAAAGCCGTGCGCTCAACGATTCTTTAAACAACTACATTAAAGAATATATGAAGACCCACAACTATGATGCGATTCTTTATCGTGCAGCCGGAGCATACTTCAACCCTGCTCTAGATATCACAAAAGAAATTGTGGAAGGTCTCAATGCTAGATACGTAAAACCTGAAGAAACAAAATAAGTCCTTATCTCTATTCATCACATATCAGATTCAATTAACCGGGTTCCCTTTTGGGAGTCCGGTTTTTAGTTTTATATGAGTCTAATTAAATTTTTGTGATTTTAAAATAAACCAAACCTATCGGGAATTGTTATAAGAATAAACAAGTTTCACAACCATTAAAAATTTATTGATATGAGCAATAGAAGAAGGGATGAACGCGCATTACGCAGCGATAGAAAAAAATCATTCTCATTATGGGCCGCAATCGGCGCTATAATATTAATTATTTTACTTATAGTATGGCTCACAATGGCCGATCTGTTAGGTGATACTGATGTTGCCGCATTTGCAACTCCATTCTATACCGCCTGACATTAATTCAAAGAAGGTTTAATTCAGATCAACGAGCGGAATAATAACCGCTCATAATAAGAACGCGTGACTCCAGGAAGCGATTCCGGAATCACGCGTTAGGTTTATAGCATATATATCATTCTGCTGCTTTTGAAATAATATCCTGAACAACAAGTCCGGCGAGAGTAAAACCGAAAATTGCTGTAGTGTGGGCAACCGTACCGTTTATCTGTGCTTTTTTTGAATTTAAATCAAGTTTATCCAGATCATCATATTCTTGATCACTACGATTTATTACCACCGGCTGCTCACCACGGTTACGGAAGATCTCGGGAGAATAAACAGCTTTAAACTTACGTGCTGGAAAAACGCCAGTTTTTTTAAACCTGCGGCGTAATGAAGCAGCCAATGGGCATCCATTTATTTTCCAGAACTCTGCAACTGCAATCTTCGAAGGATCCATTTTCAATGCCGCACCCATCGACGAGAACAATCGTGCCGATGAGCGTGTAGCATTCAGTATCAGCAAAGCTTTATCAGATAACGAATCAATCGCATCAATAACATAGTCATAATCGTCAAGAGTGAATCGCCCGGCTGTGGATTCTGTGTAATATTCTCTTACAGCCTCAACTTTGCATGATGGATTTATCGCAAGAACACGATCCTTGACCACCTCGGTCTTAATCATTCCTATGGTATCTTCCAATGCCGGCATCTGACGGTTGATGTTGGTTACATCGACACGATCGCAATCAACAATAGTTATATAACCGATTCCGGTGCGTGCGAGGCTCTCGACTGTCCAGCTCCCCACTCCACCAACTCCGAATACGATGACACGCGTATCCTTAAACCGCTGCATAATGTCGCTACCGACAAGAAGGTTCAAACGGTCAAATGAATGATTGCACATAACAGTTAATCAAAAAAGATCCGGCACAGTCATAAACGAAGACCGATGCCGGATCAATGTTATTTATCGTTCAATTCACATTTTAATGAATTTACGCACTTCCATCAGAATGTTCTGAGCGGTGAAACCGAATTTTTCATCAAGCACTTTATAGGGCGCTGATGCTCCGAAATGATTCAGACCATATATCTTACCTTTAGGTCCTACAACACTGCGGAGTGTTGAGGGCAAGCCTGCGGTAAGACCAAAAACCGGTTTATTGTACGGAACAACACTTTCACGATATTCCTCATCCTGCTCGTTGAAGAGACCTACAGAAGGAACCGACACCACACGACATGGAATCTGTTCAGCCTCAAGTAGGACTGCCACTTCACACAGAAGCGATACTTCCGATCCGTTTGCAACAAGTGTCACTTTCGAGTTTGGACTATCCAATACAACATAGCCTCCGCGGCGCATGCCTTCAGCTTCATCGTAACGGTTACCTGTAACTGAAGGTAGATCGTTAACATCCTGGCGGGAAAGTATCAATGCTGTCGGAGTCTCCTTGTTATCCATCGCCATCTGCCATGCGATTGTTGTCTCAGCACTGTCGGCCGGACGGAGAACAAGCATCGATGGACGACCCGACAAGTTATGCAGCTCTTCCATCAAACGGATCTGAGCTTCGTGTTCAACAGGTTCATGAGTCGGTCCATCTTCACCAACGCGGAACGCATCGTGAGACCATACATACTTCACCGGAATCTCCATAAGCGCTGCCAGACGGACAGCAGGTTTCATATAGTCGCTGAACACGAAGAATGTTACACAAGCGGCAAACATTCCGCCATGAAGTACAATTCCGTTCATTACCGATGCCATCGTAAGTTCTGAAACACCTGCATGGAGGAACGCACCTGAGAAGTCACCGTGAGTCAATGCACCAACTTTCTTGAGGAATGCGTCAGTCTTATCTGAATTTGCGAGATCGGCACTTGATACAATCATATTTTTAACAACATCGGCGAGAGCTGAGAGAACGTTTGCCGATGCAGTACGGGTTGCAATGTTGGCTTTATGAACGATAGCGCGGTAGTCGATTTCAGGGAGACGTCCCTCAATGAAATTCTTAAGGGTTTTGGCATCTTCAGGATGTTCTTCAGCCCATTTCTTTTCGGCAGCACGACGCTCTGCAACTATTTTACGCAGTTCTTCGCGACGGCGTTCATATAGATCGGCGACATCTTTTCTGATCTCCCACGGATTCTGAGGATCGGCACCGAGATTCTTCACTGTAGCAGCATAATCGGCTCCCGATTTGCTGAGTGGCTGACCATGTGTGCTGCATTTGCCTTCAAAATTTTCACCATCGGCAGTAACGGCTCCACGGCCCATTATTGTATTTCCTATTATCAGCGTCGGTTTCTCTTTTTCAGCAATAGCCTGAGTAAGTGCATCGGCAATAGCAACTGGATCAGTACCGTCTATTTCAATCACGTTCCAATGCCATGCGCGATATTTGGCTGCATAATCTTCAGTGTCGACTGCATCTACATCAGTAGAGAGCTGTACCTTATTGGAATCGAAGAACATTATCAGGTTGCTGAGGCCGAGATAACCAGCTATTCGCCCCGCGCCCTGTGAAATTTCTTCCTGAATACCACCGTCGGAGATAAATGCATAAGTTTTATGAGCCAATGTTTCTCCAAAACGAGCTACAAAGAAGCGTTCAGCGATTGCGGCACCTACCGCCATTGTATGGCCCTGACCAAGCGGTCCCGAAGTATTTTCCACACCTCTTTTAACATCAAGTTCAGGGTGACCGGGAGTTACACTACCCCACTGACGGAACTGCTGAAGTTCTTCTATTGTATATTTTCCGGTCAAAGCCAGAACACTATAAAGCATCGGAGACATGTGGCCTGGATCAAGGAAGAAACGGTCACGTGCGAACCAGTCAGCATCATCAGGATCATATACTAAAAAAGAAGAGTAGAGGACGTTGATGAAATCAGCACCACCCATCGCTCCACCCGGATGACCAGATTTTGCCTTTTCGACCATAGACGCAGCCAAAACACGGATATTGTCAGCAGCATCGGTCATCAACTTGGAATTATTCATTTTTGGTAATATTAAGGTTAAAATGAAATTTTGCACGAAAGTACGAATAAACTTCAGAATCTACAAGCGAGAGCGAGTTTTTATTCTACGAGCATAGCCGATTTTAAAATCGACACAATGAGATATAAAACTATAAATGGGATTGCGCCGGAATTTACTTTCTGACGCAACCCCATTACAGGATAGTCTGTTAAAATTATTCGGGCTGACGGCCTGAAACAATAGCTTCGGTATCGCGGGCAATTGTAAGTTCTTCATCAGTAGGAACAACAACCACTTTAACCTTAGAATCGGGAGTAGAAAGGATTGTTTCAGTTCCGCGTGTCTTAGCATTAAGAGCTTCATCGATCTTAACACCCATGAATGCGAGAGGACGACAAACGTCGGCACGAAGGCCAGCCTGATTCTCTCCTACACCACCGGTAAACACGATTATGTCAACACCGCCCATCTCAGCTGCATAAGCACCTATATATTTGATGATACGCTGCTGATACATATCAAGACCGAGGATTGCACGCTCGTTTCCAGCTTCAACAGCCGATTCGATCTCGCGCATATCAGATGAGATCTCAGAAAGACCTAACATTCCGCTCTCCTTGTTGATGATTTTCTGAAGATCATCAACTGAGAGGTTATGTTTTTTCATAAGATAAGTAAGCGCACCGGGATCTACATCGCCAACGCGGGTTCCCATCATAAGTCCCTCGGTTGGAGTAAGTCCCATAGAGGTATCTACACTCTTTCCATTGAGGACTGCTGTGATAGAACCTCCGTTACCAATATGACAGGTGATGATTTTCTGGTCCTTTATGTCAACACCGAGAATCTCGCATACGCGACCCGATACATAACGATGGCTGGTACCGTGGAATCCATAACGGCGAACACCATCTTCTTTATAATATTTATAAGGAAGAGCATACATAAAGCTCTTTGCAGGCATTGTCTGGTGGAAAGCAGTATCAAACACGCCCACCTGAGGAACTTTGGGAAGAATTTCTTCAATAGCCTCAACACCGATAACATTTGCAGGGTTGTGAAGCGGAGCGAGAGGATAACACTCCTTAACCATATCGATAACATCGTTGTTGATAAGAACACTCTTGCTGAATTTCTCTCCTCCGTGAACCAGACGATGTCCTACAGCATCAATTTCATCATAGCTTTTGATGCATCCCACAACGGGATCGGTAAGATTTTCAAGAATTGCCTTGATTGACTGAAGATGATTTGCATTGCCGAGTTGAACGATCTCTTTAGAACCGTCGGCTTTCTTATATTTAAGGAATGTATCAGCCATTCCCACTTTCTCAACACCACCTTCAGCGAGAGTACGGTCGTCGGTCATGTCGATAAGCTTATATTTTACCGAGCTACTGCCGCAATTAAGTACCAGGATTTTCATTATATCGTTTTATTTAAGGTTATTATTCATTCTCTTTCAAGCCAATTGCCTGATTACAGGTCATGATGATGGTCTTGTAAATATCTTCGGGGAACGCTCCGCGAGAAAGGTCGTTGACAGGAGCTGCGAGTCCCTGAAGAACCGGACCTACAGCTTCTACGCCACCAAGACGCTGAACGAGCTTATATGCGATATTACCGACTTCAAGCGACGGGAATACCAATACGTTGGCACGTCCGCTAAGAGGAGAATTAGGCGCTTTGGCATTGCAAACCGAGGGAACAAGTGCGGCATCGGCCTGCAGTTCACCGTCAAGAATAAGTTCAGGAGCCATTTCGTGAGCGATCTTAGTAGCTTCGATAACTTTCTCAACACGTTCGTGCTTGGCACTACCCTTTGTAGAGAAGCTGAGGATTGCTACACGCGGTTCGATTCCGGCGATATCACGGGCTGTCTGGGCAGCGCCGACAGCAATCTGAGCGAGTTCAGCTGCAGTAGGATCGGGAACAACAGCACAATCGGCAAAGATAAGTATGCCATCGGTTCCAAATGGTAAACCTTCAGGAAGAAGCATCAGGAACGCACCCGAAACGATATCGATACCGGGCTGTGTTTTGATAACCTGGAATGCCGCGCGGAGAACGTTTCCGGTTGTATTCATCGCTCCTGCTACCTGACCGTCGGCATCACCAGCTTTCACCATAAGGCATCCGAGATATAAAGGATTGGCTGTAGTAAGACGTGCTTCCTCCATTGTGATACCCTTCTTCTTTCTCAATTCAAAGAAAAGAGGTGCATA
>CAZHHF010000026.1:0-14508 GCA_964531905.1 uncultured Bacteroides sp. | reverse complement strand
TCACTATAGTAGGATTCTTTTTGTCGGAAAGAATCGAGAAGTTACCGTCGATGTCGGTTGCAACGCCTTGCTGTGTGCCTTCTATGCGTACCGTCGCTCCCGCAAGCGGTTCCCCGTTCTCGTCGAGTACAGTTCCGGCGATCGTCTTGCTTGCGATAAGCTGCATGGATTGCGTCGCGGTATTGCCTTTTTTCTGGGAGACGGCTTGCAGTGGAGTCATTGCAATCGCTCCGGCAATGATGTATAAAATAGGTCTCAGTTTCATAAATGTGATTTTGATCGGTTATTGTTTTATTCCCCTGCGATAGCGGAATCAATTAATTTGGAGATCTCCTCGCTTGACGGACGCGGAGCGTTAACTGCGATCAGACGGCCGTCGCTGCCGATGAGAAGGAATCGCGGAATAGAATTGATCGACATTTCCTTGCGGAATTCCGATCCGGTTTTGGAATCGAAGATAAACTGTGGCCATTCGGGTTTGTCACGGTCGAGTTTCTCGAGCCATGCATCGCGGTCATCGTCTTCCGAGATTGAGATGAAACGGATTTTATCGTTTCCTTTATATTTTTCGGCGAGTTTTTCCATGAAAGGAATTTCGCGGCAGCAGGGTCCGCACCATGTTGCCCAGATGTCGATATAGACAACTTTTCCCTGAAGCTCGTCGTTGAGAGTGGTTTTTGATCCGTCGGGTGCGATCAGAATGGGGTTGGACGGTAATTGTGAGCCATCTTTTATGACTTTTGCCCTTTCGGCCATTATATTGTTGAATTTCTCGGTGATAGTCGGGGCGTTGGTCAGATATGGTTCCACGCTTTTCATGAATGCAGCGTTGGTTGAGTCATCGAACTGGTACATGAAGAACATGTTACCTATGGTAAGGTATAATGATTTTTTATTGCTTTCGTTAGTCAGCACACTGTCGATAACACCGTAGATTTCAGTGAAGAATCCTAATGCATCGCCTGCTTTGACATATTGCGGCAGCTGGGCGGCGCTGTACCAGTAATTGATCAGGCCTGATGTGCGGGTTTCATCGGCATTGGGATCGATGGTCGCTACGATCGAGTCAAATTCAGCGCTCACATCCACCTTATTGAACGATCTGTTAAAATTCAGGTTCTGAAGATAAAGGGCCTTGTGGCGCGCTTCGTTCATTTTTGCGTAGTTCTCTCTTATGTCGTTGTCGCTGATTGTGGCGAGTTGCTGTTTCGCATTGTTGTATCCGTTTTCAAGTCGTTCGGTATATTCTTCATATACGAAAGGTTTGTCGGGGGTCGGTTTATATTTCCACGGCGAGTAAGCTTGTTCGTATGCATTTACGAAATTGTTGATTTCAACGTTGTCACCGTCGAAAGTAACGTTTTCGTCGTCGATATTCATCGATGTGCTTTTTCCCTGCTCTACAAATGCGCCATAAACGGTATGTCCGGCGTAGATCGCCATATTTGTTCTTGGAATGTTCAGTTCCTGATCGAAAACGAATGCTCCGGTGGAATCGGTGGTGACATCGTAGCTGTAAACGTCACCATCTATATCATATACGAAAGTAATTTCGGTCGGTTCCGAAACGTTGATACGTCCTTCGAGCATCGGTTTCTTTTCCGGTTGTGAACAAGCGCATAGGAGCGCGGCGGAGAGTGAAATGGTGATAATTGATCGGTTGATGATTCTTGACATTTTGATATATAGTTTAGTTTTGAGTTTTGTCATGATATTTGGCGATTACAAATAACGACAAAAAGACTCAAATCCCTGATATTATTCTTTTTTGGAATCGTAAATTTTATGAATATATAAATTTATATAGCCTAAAATGCGGTAAATCAGTGCGGAAGTCAATTTTAAATTGATCTATCCGGAGTTATTTAGGCTCAGATTTCTTTCAGTTTCGACCTGTAGCGTGCGGGTGTCATTCCTGTCGATGCCTGGAATGTGACATAGAATGTGGAGATGGAATTGAAGCCGACATCGGCAGCGACCTGCTTGAGCGGTGGGTTAGCTTCGAGGTTCGATATCATGGCGATCGCTTCCCTGATACGGTATTCGTTTATTATTTGCGTAAAGGTTTTGCCGGTCGATTCGTTTATGGCGCGCGACAGGTAGGTGCGGTTGGTGCCGAGATAATCGGCAACCGATGCTACAGTCAGCGACGGATCGGTAAAAAGTTTGTTCTCGATCATGCAGGTCGTGAAGCGCGTGATCAGGTCGTTCATCTTCTCTTCGGGGAGCGTGTTTGACTGTTGTGTCGGCGTTGCCGTTGAGGTTGTGGTTTCCGTTTTGTCCGACACTTTCTCACGTAGTTTCTCAATTTGGGCAAGCAACGTTTTCTCGCGGTTTATATAATCGCGGTTCTGCAGTACGATCGCACTGTAAAGACGGTCTTTCTTCTTGTGTATATAATAGAGCATGCCGAGCAACAGCAGTAGCAATGCTATTGACGACATAAGCACGATTATTCGGTTCCGGCTTGCGAGGAGTTCGATTTTCTGTTCGCTTATCTGTTGCTCACGGGAATATATATCGTGTTTGATTCTTGTTTCCTGAAGTACACGCTCGCGGCTGATATTCATGGCGTTGTCCTGGTATTCCTGATATTTCAGGCTGTATTCGAATGCTTTCTCAAGGTTGCCGGAATCGTGATAGCATAAGGCCAGTTCTTTCAGGATTTCGGGTGTGTGTATCAGCATTTTTGAATCCCTGGCAGATGTGAGTGCGTTCTCAAGCGTCTTTATCGCTTCTCCTATCCGTTTTTCATTTCTGAGAAGCCGCGCGTAGCAGAGGTGCGTTGCCGTGATGGTTGATGCGTCGACATTGTCGAAGTTGTCGATTGCTTCGGCGTAATAGGAATATGCTTTGTCGATATCTCCTTTCTTTTCATGTAACTGCGCCCGGAACATCGGCATGTTGGACTTTCCGGGGAACCCGGCGATGGTGTGGATCTCCTCAACCTCTTCAATGAGTTTCTCCACGTTGTCGAGTTTGTTCGACATTATATAGAAATGGATGAGATTGGACTT
This sequence comes from uncultured Bacteroides sp., assembly GCA_964531905.1. Taxonomy (GTDB): domain Bacteria; phylum Bacteroidota; class Bacteroidia; order Bacteroidales; family Muribaculaceae; genus CAJUPY01. The sequence continues at coordinate 11,491 of CAZHHF010000026.1, read as the reverse complement.
CGCGTAATATAACGGAATGATTTCATTGAGTTTGATTGCCGTTTCGTGGGCCTCTTCAGCAAGTTGGCATCCCGATATGTCATTTCGGGTTATATAGCATCCGGCGATGTTCGATTTTATGATTGCCTGACGCCGCACATCATTTATCTTTTTGGCTTCGTCAAGAGCCGAATAGTAATGTGAGGTGGCCGTGTAGGGGTCGTCGTTGGTGAACAGATAGTAGATTCCGAGTGAGTTGTGGATTGAAACGAGAGCATCGTGATTGTTCAGCGGTTCTGCTATGGCGAGAGCTTGCTGCAGATGCTGAAATGATACATCATGCTGTTCCGGATCCATGAACATGAGGGTCGCTCCGAGTATTATATGTCCATAAAGCTCGCAGAACTCACGGTCGTTGTTCTTCTCGGCGAGTTCCATGAGGCGTTTCCCGTACTTCATTGATTCAAGGTTGTTTCCAACATTAAGATAGTGGAATGCGATTGCCTTTATCGCTTCTTTGTTGTCGGGATCTTTATCGAGGATTGCAAGATGTCGTTTTATCGTGTCGGCACCGGTTATGCTGTCGGCCACCGTCATTAACGGAATGGCCCAACATAGCATAAATAGTAATATGATTCTTGTAAACTTTGCCGACATGTCAAATTAGATTTATGCAAATATAGCTAATATTGCTTACATAAGTGTATATGCGTGCATTAAAAAATGCTTAATTATGAAAAAAGATATAATTTTGCAGTATGGTGTCGGACTAAGGATAACACTCAGCAGATAGGAAAAATGAAAAATGAAATTGATGAAATAGAGGCGCTGTTGGCCGATGGTAAGGTTCGCGAAGCTCTGGCACGCGCCAATGAACTCATTGTCGGTTCTGCCGAATCGGATGAACTTTATTATATAAGGGGAAAACTGAATTGGAGAGCCGGTGACACTCGTGCGGCGGTCACCGATTTCGAATCGGCGGTAGCGCTTAATCCGGAGTCACCTGCGCGTCATGCGCTTGAGATGGCTCGGGATATAAATGATTTTTTTAATCCCGATCTGCTCAATCCGTGATCAGAAAAGGCATAATTGTGTGGCCTCAGGAAGTGTATGGCATCTGTTAGGTGCGGCACTCGGTCCGAGTCTTAATCCACGCTGTTGGCTCCATCCCTGAGAACTGTTGCGTAACCTGAGGTTTACGTAGCCGATGAATCCGCTGAGGGCGTTCCGTATCAGTGAGAGAATTTCGGTCATAGAGGTTACACCGGTGAATGATGTGTTGAGTAAGGTTCGTCCGGCATAACTTACAGTTGCGAAGATTTTGTCGTTTACATTCAGAGTTCCCATAATTCTTTGTGCTTTTTTAAGTTATGACACAAAGATAGAAATCCATATGGGCATGATTGTTGCCCATGTAAACTAATGAATCTTAAAAATGAGGCTTAAACCAGTGTGAAGAACGGAGATGCTTCAAATCTTGGCAAAGCGTATAACTGTACTTGTGCTTCTCGTGAAGCAAGTGAACCTGAAGCGTCACCGACTTTAATTCCGCGCATGGTAAGAGCCGATGTCACTTCGGCGGTAGCGATCTCAGGTTTATTGTTGTCGAGAGATAAATGGCACAGGAATATATTGGATAGCGACGGAGTCCATATATCGGCAAGAAAACGCGCGGTAACGCGGTTGTCGAGATGTCCGTTATCAGCTGATATACGTGCCTTAAGATATACCGGATACCGGCCGTCACGAAGCATTGTGGCATCGTAATTCGCTTCGATCATGATGAAATTGGCTTTCCGCATGTAATATTCAACCCGTTCCGAGATGCAACCGAGGTCCGTCGCCACAGTGAAGTTGCGGTTGTCGAGCGATATGAAGAAACCAACGTTGTCGGTTCCGTCGTGAAGCACATTGAACGCCGTAACTTCAAAAGATCCTATTTTGAACGGAGTTTCGATATATATAGCCTTATGGTAATCTCTGAGCCGTGGAGATAGCGAATGGCGCCTGAATATTCCGCTAAGGGTTTTAGGAGTGGCATAAAGAGCCATGTGGGGATGCTTCTTCAGGATCTTGTATACATATCTTATATGGTCGGCATGATCATGTGTTATACATATTCCTTTAACCTGCGACATGGAGATTCCACGACGCTTTAGTTCCGGAATAACTTTGTCGGGGCTGACACCCGCATCAATGAGAAATCCTTCTCCGTCAGTGCCGATATAAGAGCAGTTGCCGCTGCTTCCGCTACCGAAAGAAATGAATCTTATTTTGCGGGGGATGCGAACGGTATAGTTCATCTCAAGTGAGTCGAACAGCGATGGCAGACGGTCTATGGACGATGATTTTATTTTTAATCGGGGCATCAGTATCTGTTTGTGGTGTTATTATTGTCGGTTAGTTGAATAGGAGAAAGATTGTTGGAATCTTGTCATAGTTGTATTTAGCTTTGGCCCATTTCGACAATGGCTGTGTGATGATATGTTCAGCCTCTCCCGTGATATCCGATGCTACGCATAGTAACATGTTTCCGGGTAGCGATGCTGCGAGTTCGGCTATCAGACGGTTATTTCTGTAGGGCGTTTCGATAAATATCTGGGTTTGTCGTTCTCTTATTATGCGGCGTTCAAGTTCTTTGAGCTTGGATGTGCGTGCCGATTTCTCGATCGGTAGATATCCGTTGAAAGCGAAACTCTGCCCGTTGAATCCCGATGCCATGAGCGACAGAATTATACTTGAGGGACCCACCAGCGGCACAACATCGTAGCCGCGGCGTTGTGCTATTGCAACTACATCGGCTCCGGGATCGGCTATCGCGGGGCAGCCTGCCTCGGAGATTATACCCATAGAGAACCCTTCTTCCATAGGGGCAAGCATTGATGGAATCTCTGAAGCTGGCGTCTGTTCATTAAGAGTAAAGAATGTGAGCGAGTCGATATCGATCGTTCTGTCACATTTTTTCAGGAACCGGCGTGCCGACCTGATATTCTCAACAATAAAATGCTTTATACCGGTGACAAGGTTGATGTTGCTTGCCGGTATCACATTGCTCAGAGTATTTTCGGAGAGCGGGACGGGAAACAGGTATAATTTCGGTTTCATTTTAAATTAAATTCTTCTTTATTTCCAAGAATGGTGATATTGACCGGAGCCGACACGCAGTGGCGGTTACCCGATTTAAGATACACTCTTGCCTTATAGATTCCGTCGGGAACAGGTCGGTCATCATTATCGGTGGCGTTCCAGATGAATGGAAAAGACACATTACGGCAAGAAAAAATATGATGTCGGTCGAGCGTCTCGATCACAAGTGACGCTTCCGGAGTAAAATCGAACGAATGTTGGATCTCCAATCTGATCCGGTTATCACCCTGATCGCATGTCGGTATCAGAAACGCCGAATCGGGAAGATTTATTACAGTGAAACTTATTGAATCTGTAGAAATATTCCCGCAGTTGTCGGTTACATATAGTTTTATTGAATGAGGACCATCTGATAAACGACCCATATCGTGCCGGAACTCAACAATGTCGTGTGAATCTCCCGAAAGTTCGTGTGCGCTCGCTCTATAAACATGTTTATTGTCGAGTAATATACGCGGTGCGGTTCCCCGGAGGGCGCCTGTCGTCAGTGCGATACCCGATTCTGCGTCGTTCATGGTAGCTATGAACTCTTTTGAATCGTTAATGTCGGCAATCTCGATAGAGTGGATTACGGGAGGGTAATTGTCGGAAACGGCAGCGTCCTCATTGTTTACGATCCGGCAGATCGTTACTCCGCTCGCAACTGCGTTACCACCGTCATTCACTGCCGAGACTGTGACACGGTGTGATTTACCCGGTGTGCGAGGTATCGGTAGATTGACTGTTGTATTGAACTGTCCGTTTTTAACCTGTGCCATTGCGGTGTAAAGCGGTGTTTCATCGATTTCGATTTGCCTTACTATTTTCTCATTCTCGGGTATTTTCTTTGTAGATGAAGTTTGATATAGGTTCGGTATGGAATCGGGACTTTCCCATACGGTTATGGTGACCTTTCCGTTGAAATCGGTATCGGTCATCTCTGTTGATGAATTGATGATGCTCCCTGCAATTATGTCGTTTCCTGAAACAGTCAGATTTTCCGGTGTTTCTACTTGGATTCTGTGGGTCGGAACCGGTATCGGGAGTGCCGGATCACCGCCGAAATTATATCCTAAAGTATTTATTCTGAGGATACTGCTTTTTGAACTAAGCACCTGTTTAAGCGCCGAGAGCCATACGTCACCGTAGGTCGTGCCGGGTCTCGCTGTGAAAAATTCATTTACTACGGCCTTTTGTAGTGTATGGTTATGGTTACCGTAGGAGTAGCGTCCGTTGCCGATAACGATCAAACCTCCTCCTGATGGTTTGTAAAGCATTTTTTCTCCGATGTTATCGATCAGGCGGTCGAATGGGAACGGCTCACATGTCGCCAGCATTATTAATGGCGATGTAGGATATTCGGTCTCGATCACATGTCGTGTAGTCCACATATACTCACCGGTAAAACTTCCTGGAAGCCCGTGGCCCACGTAATACATATATCCGGCTCCTGCCGAAAGGGCGTCTTTCACTGCACGGTTCGCCTCGATAGCGATGTTGTTTTTCCAGGGATAAAATGCGTCATATATCTTTTTTACAGTTATATCTTTTCTGTAATCGCGTATAAGCGAGGCAATCTGTTCGGCCTGGGATATATGTTCGTCGCTGTCACCGTCGTCAGCCATCCCTATTGCGTTGCCGGAAGCAGAGGCATAATTGGCGAATGAGTTGAAGAATAGTTCAACCTTGTCAACATATCCCGCAGCATCGGTTTTGTCCGATGCCGGTATACGTCCTATCGCAATATCGGGGATAATGGCAGTGTTGTTGAGCTTATCGGGATTGAAGTTGTCACCGATCATGCCGAACACGGCGTCAGAACTGTATCTTCCCGCATCATAACCTTGACACGCACGGTCACGTACAGGATATGTCATCAGCAGGCGCGACGGACCGTAACTTCGGGTCGCCTGAAGTTTCCGACGGTTATCGAACGACCCTGCGCCGAACAGTAACAGATAGCGGAATTTCTCTGGATTACGGTCGTGAAGCATACGCGCCAGCCGTCGGTAGGCCATAGATGATGGCGTCCCCGATGAAAATTCGTTGAATATTCGATGTTGTTCAATAACCGCTACATCCATCGACTGATGTTTGCGGTGAAGATCGGCAAGACGTTCTGCTTGTTCTATGGTCTCGTCAGTGGCGATTATCAGGAGGTGGGGAGTTTCCATCGCATGCAGGTTGCTGTTGTCAATTATTTCAACAGGGATAACCTCCGGGAGAGCCGCTGCCGGGTCGAAAGCTATGACTTTTAAAAAGTTACTTACCGAGAACTGTGTATCAGGGGTAAAAGAAATCCCGTCCGGTTCCATCGACACTTCTATCGGAGTGATGCTCGCATCGTTATTTATGCGCCACAATAAAGTGCCTGAAGGTGCCGAGATGCAACATCTTGACGATGGATCTACATTACGGAATGTCATTATAATCTGTGGCAGGGTGTCAAGACGGTTCTCACGCTCGTACGACGCGTTTAGATACTCCACCGCGATATAGTCGAGCGTTGGGTCGCCGTTTTCCGAAAATGTCACTGCGATACTATCTTCGGCATATTGTGGAACTTTCAGAGAGAAAGTTTGCGATGTGAAATCAGTAGTCTCATCATATTTCGTTAGCTGTCTCTGGGTGGTTGCTCCCTTGACTATGATAGCCGTCGGAGCGCTTCCGAAAGCGACACGGCCGCTTATATTCAGCTCCGATCCTGGGATAAACCCCGGCAGATTGATATTGTAGCCTTTAAAAGGAAGATTTACGAGGTTTTCACCATAGAATGTCACTCCGCCTTTTGCCACATTGTCTGAATCGGGATGAATGAATTGCTGGGTGAGATGACGGTTTACGGTATTTGATGCCGATCTGTTGAAAGGAACGGTCGCAGTAACGCTTTCATCTGTAGGCGCGTCAGAGAGAAAATAATAGCCTGAGTCGGAGTCATAATTCTGATATATCTGCGGAGTAGTAACCGACAGCATGTCAGCCTTTAGTCCCGGCTCACCATAAAACAGAATAGAGTTGTTGTAGATGATTGATCTCTGCATCGGCAGATCATCAGGAACTGAACCGTCAAATTTTTCTATACCGGCAAGTGCGCCCCCGTAACCGTAGACCTTCACGCGTTCCGGATTATCAAATCCGAAACGTTTTAATGTTTCAAATGAGATTCTGTTGATTCCACGTTGTGTGACCTCTATTTTCAGCCATCGTCCCGATGCGAGTTTAGAGTTTGAAACATATCCGTATCCGCCCGATGGAATGAAAAAAAATGCCAATAGCAAAGCTATGGACATCATCCGGCTGAGGATATGTTTAAATCTCATAAACCGCATTTACTTTATTTTAATATCGATTACCGGCGTATCGCAGAGTTCGGCTGTGAAACGGCTATCGATTATGGCCTTATGGTTAAAAGAGAAATGGCATGGAATGATTATGTCGCCGTTTTTAAGTGTAAAATAGCGGCTCAGGAAAGCGATCGTTTCATTTATACCGGTGGATTCAGCCGTTATTTCAAGTTTGAAACTGTCTTCGATTGCAACCGTCATTGGTGTCGACTGACCTTCAAGCGGCATCCATGAACCCTCGATAAGCGATGAATCGAAAGAGGTCGCAAGTGCGCCGCAATCAGGATTTATATCTTCGGGGATCACGCGCGCTACCAATGTGATGTTGTTATAGTAGCGTGGAGCGAATCGGCTTGCTATATTTTTTCCAAGACGGTCAATTCGGAACGCAGGTGCGAGCATGAGGTTATAGCTGCCCGATATCTCAGGCAAAAACAATGGTTTTCCAGGTATGACAATCGAAGAGTCGGCAAGCAGGTCTACCTTTGGAAAAACTGAGGAAGCAGTATCGTAAAGGCGATTGACAGCAAGGACTTTCATTATTGAGGATTCTGAAGTGATTTATTGAAATTAAGCCGATTGTACATTACAGCGAGATGGGCGTAGATCGACGTGTTCTGAACCACAATATCGTCGGATACGCGTATACGGTAAGGAGTGAAGTTCCATAGCGCTTTTACGCCTGCGTCGATCAGTTGCTCGGCCACTTTCTGAGCATGTTCGACCGGAACGGTGATGATGCCGATATCGGCGGCAAACTGACGCCGGCGCAGTTCAAGTTCCTTGACATCGAACACCGGGATACCACATATCGTGCGGCCGATTATATCGGGCTTCGTATCAAATCCTGCCACAATGTTGAGACCGAACTGCTCGAGACCGGAGTCCTGGATCAAGGCTCCCCCGAGACTTCCTACGCCCACGATCAGGGCGTTATGATTACGGCGGAATCCGAGAAAATCCTGAAGCTCCTGTTCAAGAGACGCTACCTCATAACCTATACGTGTTTTACCCTTGATATTTAAAAACGAGAGATCTTTAGCAATCTGCGACGCGTCAACACTGAGTTCACGGGAAATCTGGGTTGAGGACACGTACTCCACATTCTTTTCCCGAAGCATTGTAACGTATGCCAGATACCACGGCAATCGGCTCAGGGCCGGTTCCGGGATCATATCGCGAGTGGAATTTCGATGTTCTGACATATCTGGCGCAGATTTGTGAAAGAGTGTTTTACTTAAAAATCAAGTGCAAAATTACTAAAATAAATTGTACTATGGAACTTTTTACTGAGCTGCCACAGCAATTTTTTTGGAAACACTGTTGGATACTGTACCATCCGATGAGATCATGGTGGCGCGGTAGATATAGATACCACGTCCCACACGGCGCCCCGCCATGTCGCGGAGATCCCATTTTACCGGGAACGATGAGAACAAGTCGCTCTGCCCCGATTGAGTGGAAGTCCACACCATTCGTCCACCCATATCATAGATGTCGATCGAAACAGTCACCATAGCGTCTGGGCGGTTGTGCGACAGATAGAAATTCGCTTCTACGGTAGCCGGATTCGCATCGGATCTGATGTCGAATATCTGGGCGGCCATGCCGTTTTCTACAAAGAATTCAAGCGACTGTTCTATAGGATTCCCTGCCGTATCCCACACGCGTAGTCGGAGAGTATGCGCGCCCTCAGCGAGATTTTCAAGAGGATATACGATGGTTCCCGATGAACTCCCGTCGGTCGATGGTGTGAAATAGTCGGCTACGTCATTGTAGACTTTCGATGGCCCGTCGAGCCACATTGTCATCTGATGACCTATGCCCGCAAGCGAAAGATTGATTCCGCGGTCATCGGAAATACGGGCTATTGCAACCGGCGATTCGTTAACCTTACCACCCTGACGGAACGACGAATGATTAAGATAGAACTCCTCGATGCAGGGAGGAACAGTGTCGGCCACGGCTATTTCATCGAAGCCGTATACATAGAAATCGTGATTCACCCCGATCGCTTCATGCAACCCGTTTCCTGATGCATAGAACTGCATGGTCCCCGGACGATAATTATCCGATATTTCATTGGGCATCGCTATATTGATGCGGAAACGTCCGTTGCTAACCATATCTGTACCCACGAAAAGACGTGAGCCGTAACGGTCGAAAACGCTCTCCATACCGTCATCCTTGTTCGGATTGGGAAGCCCTTTGGTCGTTACACTGTATTCGGCATCGTACAGGGTTGTATTCATCAGGCCATCGAAGCCTGTGGCTATATTGCCCGAATTATCGGCTATATAACCCTCGATTACGGCGTTCTGCGAAGCCATGATTTCGGCAGGAGTATCTCCTCCTGGTACAACCCCGTTTATATTGGTCACAACAACTCTGTTCTTCGGAACCGAAAGACGTAAAGCCGGATCACCCATATAAACATATCTGAGCTTATTGCTGTTGCCCGGAATACTGTTTTTAGATATTCTTATCGCTTCGGCAACAGGGATTACACCACCTCCGTCAGTAGCGAAAATATTAGGCGCAAGAGCGCGTGCCATGTTCCCGTTGTCGGTGACTCCTGTAGGTCGCGTAGCGCTTATTATGCCGATAACGCCGCCATTAGGATTTTTCATCATGATTTCGGCACCCGATGTCTCATTCTGATCCCATCGCAGGAAATCGCATGTCATTGCTGCCATAACAGGCCAGCGCTTGAAGTACATCCCGTTTATGTCGGTGTAAGTCAGAAGCTTCTCGTGAGTCAGTCCGGTTGGACTACCGTGACCTATATAGTTCCACCACACCGCACCCTCATTTAAGGCACGGAACATGTCGGAACGTGCGCCCTCCGACACACCGCCCGGTCTGTCGTAGGCGTCCACATAGATTTTGGTATAGAGAATATCGCTCCCCATACCTGTCGATTGCATTAGTTCGGTCATCTGCTCGGTGTAATCGAGATGGACCCCGCCATCGGCATTGTCGGCCACCATTATTGCCCGGTTTTTCCACTGTCCCGAGGGAGATGCGTTCAGATAGGTGTTTATTTTGTCGACTACAGTCTTTGCCTCAGTGGGAGAAGTAACCGCCAGACGGCCTACGGCGATACATAGACGGTCGTTGGCAAAATTATTACCTGAGTTATCGAGCAGGAAACCGAATATATCGTCGGTTGTGTACGATGTGTTATCCGACAGTCCGTCATCGGTCTGCCATGTTGGCATCGAAGGATATCGGAAAGTTTTTGCCGAAGAAGTCATGCGGCGGTTATCGTGCGTAGGACGGCCGAAGAAAAGCGCGTATTTTAGTGAGTTTCCTTCAGCTTCCCCGCGGTCGTAGAACATCTTGAGACATTTTCTGAATGCCTGGACGTCAGCTACACCCGATGCGAATTCATTGAACACATCCTCCTGATTAAGCACGAGAACTTTCAGTGAGTCTGGACCGTTACGGTGAAGATTGGCGAGTCGCTCAGCTTGTTGCAACCAGTTGCCCACGGTGAAAATAACCATGTCGGGAGTCGCCGACGAGTGAATGTCTTGGTTAGTGACCGTCCCTACGGTCTTAGGCGTAAGAACTGTGGCGTTCTCGTTCCAGGCTGCATAACTGCGTGTGGAGCCGTATGACGAGGACCACACTGCCCGCCCGTCGCTTTTAGATGCGTTTATCTCGGTTATATCAAGCGGATTGGTCACATCCCATATTCTTGTAGACTGATCGGCCCCCTCGAGAGCGAGACGATAGTCGGTCGATGTGAACATCAGCCGGCCGTTATTTAGCTTGAGGTCGCGCGTATAGTTGACCGATATGTAGTTGAGTGCGGCAAGTGTAGTCAGCGTGTTTGAACGAAAATTTATCCCTATGGTAAGACGATCGTTGTCTATGTCGAACTCCTTTTGGCTTATGGTCTGAACGCCGTGAAAATAATCTCCGTTTGGAGTTTGATTGATCTTGTCTTGCGAAGTTTCGGGCAACGCGGTTCCGTTGGCAGTTACGCTGATGGAACTTGTCCCGCTTTTTGAACATGCCACAAATGCGATCTCGGCCCTTGCTTTTGTGCCGGGCGTACGGTCGGTCAGATTGAACTGGAATGTCTGTGAAGGAGTGAGGCGGAAATCTTCGCCAACGAGTAAATGGCCCGTCTCGCCGGGAGATGTGATGTCGCGTTCATGAAAAAGTCGCTCCGTGAACGTTGTTGCCGGATTTGTAGCCCCCGGTTGTCCGGTAATCCGTATTTCGCGTTCAGCTTCATTGTTGTCGGTCACGAAATAGTAACCGTATTCCGAAAATGGATTCTGGGTGTGACGGAAACGTCCGTCCGTGGTCCTGTTCCAGCTGACCGGCCCGACGGCATAGAAAAATATTCCGCGCGAAGTGGTAACCGATTGAACCATAGGAAGATCATCGACATAGTTGGCCGACGATAAATTATCGGAGATTCTGGCACCGCCATAACCGTAAATTCTCACCTTTGATGGATCGGTGAACCCCATCGAACGTAGTTCAGCTACAGATATCAGATGGATACCCGATTCACTCACACTGATTTTTACCCATTTACCACTTGCCAGAACCGACGATGAGGCGTAGGTCGACAGATCAAATGCGCTCACCACACCTGATCCTACCAGCATCATCAGTAACCCTGTAACAAGATATTTGATTTTAAGAATATGGAGATATGCTTTCAACATTGTTTAATCCGTTTCTGATCAGCGGATATTTCCGCTTTATCATAACGGCTTAATGTAGTCGTTTATTGTGTGATATATAAAGAAATGAGGCTGCGCCAAAATTAAATATTTTGGCACAGCCCCTTATGGCCTATTGTGACACACCGTCACTTGCTTATTAAGCTTTGTCTTTTGAGCCGAGAACGTTTTCGATTTTGTGTTTGTAGAGACGTTCCATTTCGTCACGAGCCGGACCGAGATATTTGCGGGGGTCGAATTCTGCAGGTTTTTCTGCGAATACCTTGCGGATTGCTGCGGTCATGGCCAGACGGCTGTCAGAGTCGATGTTGATTTTGCAAACTGCGCTCTTGG
>CAZHHF010000025.1:6652-14675 GCA_964531905.1 uncultured Bacteroides sp. | reverse complement strand
ATATCTGTGGTGATATGTCTTGTAGCGGCGTTTGTTTACACGAAGATAAAGAAACCTGAATATCTTGTAAAGGCTAATATAGTTATTTCTCAGGACGATAAGAGCGGTATGGCCGGTTTCAGCGGAATTTCAGATCTGTTCGGCAGCGGCGGAAAGGTCGATGATGAGGTTTTTGTCGTTTCATCGCATTACGTGTATAAGAATGTTGCGAAGCATCTTGAGCTTAACAAAAATCACGTTGTGAAAGACGGTTTTTTGCTCAGCCATGTAGCCTATAAGAATTTTCCTGTGGAGATTTATCCGGTTAATCCCAACATAGCCGATACATTGACTGCTTCCATTACCTTTAAGATAAAGGTTGATAAGAATGGTGATGTGGATATAACGGCTAAGGCAAAGAAGGAGACTGTGGCCAAACTGGAAAATAAGAAATTCCCCGTAACCGTTTCGACTCCCTACGGTGATTTTATTTTTAATAAAACAGAGAGTTTCGTTAACGGTAAGTCGCTTAAAACAACTATTACCTTTATGAGCTATGACGCTATGGCTGAGTTGCTTAATGAGGATATAGGAGTTAGTATCGCGAGCAAGAAGTCAAATGTTATATGCATGGAGACGAAGACTGTCGATGTAGAAATGTCGCGTGACATCCTCGATGAGATGGTTAACGTTTACAATGTGCGCGGTATAGAGCAGCGTAATGCCGAAGGTACCAAAACTCTCGAATTCATTGATTCGCGTCTGGATATTCTTTCAAACGATCTGTCGACTTCGGAAGCCGATGTGGAATCGTATAAAAAAGAGAACAAGATTATCGATGTTGCTGTAGAAGCCACCTATCAGACAACCAAAAAGGCCAAGCTCGAGGAACAGCTTATCGCTTCCGAGACCGAATATGAAATTCTGAAAATGACAAATGAGTTTCTTTCCGATCCCCGGAACCATTATGACCTGATACCTACGACGGTCGCTACTGCTTCGGTGCAGAACGGTATTAACTCCTACAACGAAATGATTGTAAAGCGCATGAATCTCGTTCGCACTGCAAAGGATGGTAACGTTGCCTTGAAGATGCTCGATGATCAGATCGATGCAGTGAGATCAAATATCCTCTCATCGCTTGTCAAGACTATCGATCAGCAGAAAGTGGAATTGAAAGAACTCCGTTCGCAGTTGGGTGGTGCGGATGCGTCACTCGGCAATATCCCTACCCAGGAACGCGAATACAGGTCGATACAGAGAAAACAGACTATCAAAGAGCAGCTGTATCTGTTCCTTCTCAAGAGAAGAGAAGAAACAGCGATGCTTATCGCCAATGCTACTCCGAAGGGTGTGATCATCGATGAGGCATACTCTCTTCAGGAGCCGGTGAGCATGAAGAAACGTTACGTGTTCCTGATCGCTCTTATGCTCGGATTTATCATTCCTCCGGTCGTGATCTCGATAAAGAGGTTCCTGAGAAATAAATTTGACGATAAGGAACAGCTTGAACGACATACTTCTATCCCTGTACTCGGTGAGATCTGTACCGATAAGTCGGGTGAGAGTCTCGTTGTTCGTCCCGGCATGACTTCATCGGTGTCGGAATTGTTCCGTCTGGTGCGTGCCAATCTCCAGTTTGTTCTTTCCGATCCGAAAGAGAAGGTTATTCTCATGACATCGACAATGTCGGGCGAGGGCAAATCATTCATATCGATCAATCTTGCGGCATCGCTGGCATTGCTCGGTAAACGGGTGATCGTTATAGGTGCCGACATCAGAAAGCCGCGTCTGCTCGAATATCTGTCGCTTCCTTCACATAAAGGACTGACCGAGTATCTCTCGAACAGCAGTATGTCGATAGATGATATCATTATCAAGAAGAGTGATAAGGTTCCGTTTGACGTTATCGCTTCCGGTCCGATACCTCCCAACCCGTCGGAACTGTTGCTGAGTACAAGTTTCGATGATCTGGTGGCAAGATTGCGTGATGAGTACGATTATATCATTATCGACTCGGCACCTTTGGGAATGGTGAGCGATACATACACCCTCGTGAGATTGTCGGATGCAACAATTTACGTTTGCCGTGCAAACTATACTTCACTCAGTGACATTAAGTTTGTTAACAATATAAATTCTCAGAACAAGCTTAAGAAGCTGTCGCTTGTGATCAACGGCACGACAACCCGCAAGGGGTATGGATATGGTTACGGTGAGAAAAAAAGCAAGAAGTAACCTTAGTTCTACGTCGGTCAGGTAGATGACTCAAAGCAACGCATATAAGTGGAGCCTTTTTGACAGGATATGTAATTCCGGGATAAATTTTGTCGGAAATATCATTCTTGTGCGTCTGCTTAATCCGGGAGATTTCGGATTGGTGGCGATGGTAGCCATTTTTGTTGCGGTCGCATATAACTTTTCGAGTTGCGGATTAAGTGATGGCTTAATCCGCAAAACTTCTCCTACGCCGGAGGATTATTCGACAGTGTTCGTTTTTAACGGTGCGATGGGTGCGTTCTTCGGAATTATGTTTATTCTTCTGGCTCATCCGATCGCTGATTTCTTTGGCTATACTGAGTTGGTCAATATCATGTGGGCAATCGGAATCTGTTTCTTCTTTCAGACACTGTCGTTCGTTCAGGAGACACGAATGAGGAAAGAGCTTGAGATGAAGAAACTGGCAATCGCGCGTTTGTGTTCGACTGTTACCGCTTTAGGGGTGGGTATCGTATTGGCTCTTTCGGGAATGGGATACTGGGCGATTGTATCGACTCAGGTTTTTCTGTCGTTTTTCACTTTCATATACATGGTGATCATGTCGCGATGGATTCCGAAAGTCAGGTTCTATAAACAGGCGTTTACTGAGATGTTCGGTTTCGGAGTTCATCTGATGTTAGCATACGTTCTGACAATGATAGGCCGTAATATCAATACCTTCGTTCTCGGCCGATATTCGGCAAATGCATCGGGATTGTTCTCTCAGGCCCAGAAACTTGAAGAGGTGCCGTTCTCAACGATAGAGAGTGCTTTTAATTCAACATTCTTTGTTATTCTGTCGAATGAAACTTCACAATTAGAGCGGGTGAATATAGCCCAGGCAATGCATCGTAATTTCGTTGTGCTGTATGCCGCTTTGGGAATGTTCATGATCATTATATCGGCACCGGTGATAGAATTTTTATATGGCGAAGAATGGATAGAGGCTATTCCGATATTCAGGATATTATGTGTTTACGGTATTCTGTATTCGCTCAGAAGTTTCTATCAGTCGGTCCTGAAAGCTTACAACATGTCGGAGGCGATACGGAATTGCACAGCGGTAGAGGTTGTGTTGCAACTGGCGTTTCTCGCTTTGTTCTTCAAACAAGGTATTCTTATGATCGCATGGACCCAGGTGATAGCAACAGCTATTATTACATTAGTTTACCTGTGTTTATATAAAAAATGCACTCAGATCAGATACGGTCAGATTATCAGGTCACTGATGAATAATCTGTTTCCCGTAGTCCTGGCTTCAATGCTGACTTTGATTGTCTATTCAATATTATATGGCGTAGTTAGCAATGTTGTTGTACTGGGTGTTCTGTTTCTTGTATTCTCGGTTTTCATTATTGTAGGAATAAAAATATTCATTCCCGAGTTATACAGTATGTTGCTCAAGTATGTGCCGTCATCATTAAAATTCAATAAAAGATGAGTGTAGTTGACGTTACAGTACCGCAGCCCGAAAAGAAGTATCTTGAGGTTACCCGTATGGAGTGGCTCAAGGCTGTTGTCTATTTGCTGATGATGGCTCTCTATGGCCTTGATTTCTATCCGGCCATTTTGGTGATAGCGTGTCTGCTGCTAAATAGCTATAATAAAGATAAATACTCATTTCTTATTCAGGCTACTCTTTTTTTCGGGTGCTATGCATTGACTGATCCCGACAGGAATTTTCCAATAAAACCTGAGGATATAGCTCTTGCTATTTCAATAATAGGGGCGGTCATATATAAAAAGACGAAATTGGTAAAGAATATCACGATACTGATTTTCGTGTACTGCGCTGTCGTATTTTTGATAGCGATGACAAGCGAGGAACTGTTGAGTATTCAGATCAGAAGAATGAGGACATATTTTTCTATACTGTATTTCTTTGTTCCATTACTTGTATTTGCGAATCAGCGGTTTGAAATTGATCGATTTTTCCGTACAGTGCTTATTTACAGTATTTTGCTATCTTTGTTTTATGCTATTGATGGTTTTATTCTTAACGGATATGTTTTGATTCCTAACTCTTTTGTATGGTCAAATCATCTTTCTAAATTTTATGACTTGATATGGAGTCCACTTTCGTTTGACTTTACCAGAAAATATCCTCAAGGCCTCTATCTGCTCGTTCTCGCGGTCTATCCCGTATGCCGTTATTATAAGTTGAAAAAATGGCAGATCTTTATAGTTTTCATGGGCTTGATGTCGTGTAGAACGATGACGTTTATTTTCGGACTTGCAGTTGCCTACATATTGGTTATCGGTAAGATTCGGTTGCTGTTCCGCTATGCAGGCTATGCGTTAGTTGCGTTGGTGTTACTCTATTTTGTGGACCGCAGCGTGGGGGGATTCATGCGAATATCTTCGACCGTAGATCAGTTCAGGGAATTTGCGATGCCTGAGGAACAGTTTGACGGTCAACAGGATGAGACAGAGGTCTCTTTCGGATCGGGACGATTGGCGCAAGCACTTCCGAAACTTGAGCTAATGTATTCGTTAAACCGAATGTGGCTCGGATTAGGTTTTCTTCATCCTACCGAGACAACGAACCAGAAATTTATTATCATCAATCCGTTCTATCTTGATATATCAAGTGCTGAGGAGGTAGCGACCGGCGTTGAGATAACTCAGGTGCAGACGCTCCTTGATATTGGATTCTTAGGCCTTATTTTGCAAACTATTTTCTTCATCGCTCTATATATGGTAGTGATGAAGTATAAGTATTCCATGTATTTTCTGTCGTCGCTGATATGTTTTTTCATTGCCGGATTGGGCGGATTCGGGGGGTATATTACCCCTCAGAGTCTGTATCTGATCAGTATTAGTTTGGCTGTCATAGTGTTGGTAATGAAACATGGCGATGATACTGAACAGCGAAGTTTAAGTATCTCCGAACAATGATAACCGTTTTTACTGCTACATATAACAGATCCTCGCTGTTACCGAGATTGTATAATAGCCTTTTACGTCAGACCGATACAGATTTTGAGTGGCTCGTTGTAGATGATGGTTCGACCGATGGCACAGATGAACTAATGCATAGTTATACTGAGAATCGGAATCCATTTCCTATCAGATATATCAAAAAAGCAAATGGTGGAAAACACTCGGCAATAAATGTAGGGACAAAGGAGGCTGCCGGTGAATGGTTCTTTATGGTTGACAGCGATGACTGGCTTTCGGAAGATGCAATTCAGATTCTTAAAAAGCGTTGTGCTGAGATCAATAATGATCCATCGTTCTGTGCTGTGACTGTGTTAAAGGTCAATGAAAAAGGTGATGAAGTTGGGAGTGTCTGCAACTATGATATTTTAGATACAGATTTTTACACTTACAGATATAAGTATAGAATTATAGGTGACAGGGCCGAATGTGTTCGCACATCGGTTATGAGAGAATTTCCTTTTCCGGTCTATGCCGGCGAGGTCTATATTCCTGAGACTGCGATATGGATTCCGATGTCGCAGAAGTATAAGATGCGATACACAAACGATAAACTGTACATGTGTGAGTATCAGCAATCAGGTTTAACAAAATCGGGCGATACGATATTCAAGCGGTCTCCGTTGGGATGCGCATACGAGAGTATAGTAATGTTTAATCATCGGGATATATCCCGGTTCCAGCGCTTACTTGCAGCTGTGAGATATTTCGATAGGATTGGGAATGCTAAACGATCGGGACGTACCATCCCGAAGGAACTTGAGATGCCTGATTCGATGAGGTTCTATAAATATCCTGCAACCATATTATTGACATTCAAGTCTAAACTTCTTGGTCTAAGATCTTTTCTCGAGAAACTGTAATCGTATCAGAAGTAGGAGTGAATTAGATCCTTAATCTGCGTGAATGACAGTTGCTGATCGGCTGAGTCATCGTTGCGACGAGCTTTCTGCAGGATAATTCCTAAAGTGTGATCTTGGGCAAGTATGGAGCCGATTTTCTCCTTGAGAATATTTTCGGATGTTATTTCGGGTCGGTGTATCAGTGGCAGATAGATTCTGTCGGTTGTGAAGTGGTTCTTACAACCATATTTGTAGATTGAGAATATTGCATATAAATAGTTCTCACTGAAGCGATATATGTTGCCTAAACGGTATTTCCAATTAATGAAGGCATTTCGATCAATGAGTGCGGTTAATTGCTGAAGGTTTTCCCGGGTAAATATAACAGGATTGGACATATAGCGATATCCTGACGCAAGTTGAGCCGTTGCATTATCGAGTTTCAGTAGCTTTTGAGCTACGTTGCAATATTCGTCGTGATTAGGTTCGAAATAATAGTCCTGCTGGTAAAGCATCCATTCTCCTTTAGGGTTCAGGACTTTTTCTATGTCAAATGGTTTTAAGAAAACTGACTCGGAATCGACATTCATTACAGCATCGAATTTCGGGTCGATTATGTCGAAGATTCCTAATTTACATATCTGCTGCACAATCCATTCCCTGACAGGAAGCGATAAAGGTGATATCTGGAATTTATGTCCCATAACCTTGAATGGTAGCTGAAAGTAGGTTTTCGGCATGATCTCCGACTTTTTGTGGAGGTGTCGGGAGCGAAATATTTTTCTTTCGGCAAAAAGGTTGTAATCCTCGTCGTTTACAATAATGTAATGTTCCACTTCTTTTGGGAAAAAGCGGTCGATGCTTTCACATAACAGCTGACATTCTTCAATGTCGTTTCTGTAGGACTGTGTAATTATTGCAAGATTATGGGATGACATGGTATATCGGTTTAGGTAAATTCGGTGTGCAGTTTTTCAAAGCGTGCCAGAGTGGCGCTTGAATGACGGCTCATGGAGTTGCGGACGCGTTCGAGCGATTTCTCCTTCATGTCTCCGCTTTTGGAGAAAAATTTGTCGGCATAACAAATTAGCCGTTCAAGCAGTGTCTCGGGCATGTAGTCGCGGCGCGGTAACGGAAGGTTGAGTTCGTCAATATCTTCAACCGATATTCCGGCACCGGTATGGCGCTCAGCGACACGCGCGATCTCTTCGGGGAATCCGTTTTCGCGGAGTATGGCAGCTCCGAGGATACCGTGGGTTATATATGGCTCTGTTCCGTGACAATCGATTCCGGGGGCGTCGGTTTTGCAAATACCGATGTCGTGGAGCATGGCTGCTGTTTCGATTGTGTCGCGGTCGATGTCGAGATGTTTCGCATCGGCGATGGCAAGCGCTTTTTCAGCTACCTGACGGCAATGCCGGATATAGATATCCCGCTGACGTGTGCCAGCGGGATAATATCTGTCGATAATTTCCTGATATGTCATTATTATTCTACGATTGTGTTCCATCCGTGAATGTCTTCGGCTTCGCCGAGCTGGATAGCGCGAAGCTGATTGTAGATACGGGTGGTTACGGGACCAGGTTTTCCATCTTTGGCGATGATATATTCAGTACCGTTGTCGATATCGGCGATTTTACCTATGGGCGATGCCACGGCAGCTGTTCCACATTCGGCAGCCTCATCAATTTCGGCAAGTTCCTCAACGGTCATCGGCCGGCACTCAACTTCGATTCCGAGGTCGCGTGCTATCTGCTGGAGTGAGTCGTTGGTTACCGACGGGAGTATCGATTCAGAGGCGGGGGTGATGTATTTACCGTTCTTGATGGCGAAGAAGTTGGCCGGTCCACATTCGTCAATGTATTTTTTCTCTTTGGGATCGAGATAGAGAACGGCTGAGTAGCCGAGTTCGTGTGCTTTTACACCGGCTGAAAGACTGGCAGCATAGTTACCGCCTACTTTCCATCGGCCTGTGCCGCGAGGAGCAACACGGTCAAATTCAC
>CAZHHF010000025.1:0-6642 GCA_964531905.1 uncultured Bacteroides sp. | reverse complement strand
GGTGGTGGAGAATCCCCCTTTGAAGTAAGATCCAACGGGTGATACCATTATCATGAACAGGTAATCTTTTGAGGGTCTAACTCCAACATTGGCACTAATACCGATTTCAATAGGGCGGATGTAGAGTGATGCACCGCTTCCGTAGGGTGGAATGAAACGCTCGTTGAGTTTAACGGCCTTGATTGCCATTTCACGGAACAGTTCCAATGGAACGGGTTCCATCATGATGCCACGTGCTGACTGCTGAATGCGACGGGCGTTGGCATCGAGACGGAAGATTCTGATTTTTCCATCTTTACCGCGGAATGCTTTGAGACCTTCGAAGATTTCCTGACCGTAGTGGAGTGCGGTAGCGGCCATGTGTATATTTATCGTTTCTGAGGAAGAAACTTCAATCTCGCCCCATTTTCCGTCCTTGTAGTAACATCTAACGTTGTAATCGGTGGGGATGTAACCAAATCCGATATTTTTCCAGTCGATATTTGTTTCTGTCATAGCAGTAATATTTATTGATGCAAAATTAATCAATTATTTATAATATCGCTTTGAAAAAATGAAGAAAAAATGTTTTATAATATAATTATTAAATATTATTTGTGTTTCAATATTATAAATTATCTTTGCAGAAAGAATATTTTATGAGAAAACTGTGGTTACTCTTTTATTATATTATTGCAAAGAATTTACCTGATTCTTATTTACCGGTAGTTGGACCGATTGCTAATAAGATAAGGATTGCAACGTGTCGCCATATCTTTGCCAAGACTGGCAAAGTAAGTGTGATACAGAAAGGTGTTCATTTCGGCACCGGTGAATTTATCGAGATCGGTGATTATAGTGGTATCGGTAAAAATTCCCTGATTCCTAATAATACGATAATCGGCAATTATGTCATGGTCGGGCAGGATCTGTTTATTGTAGCAAATAATCATAATTTCAGTAATACAGAGATTCCGATGGCTCTTCAAGATCCACCAGAGCATGAGCAGACCGTCATCGAAGATGATGTGTGGATAGGTACCAGGGTGGTAATAATGCCGGGTAAGCGTATTGGTAAAGGTTCGGTGATCGGTGCAGGATCAGTGCTGACGAAAAATACTGGTGAATATGAGATATGGGCAGGTGTTCCGGCCAGGTTTATCAGATCTCGTAAAAGTTGATCATTTTCTTACAGAAATCGCACTGAGCAGAGATCTTTTAACGGAAAGGATGGTCTGCATTACCCGTGGCCCGAGAAATTCGTAAATATTATGCTTTATTTTGGCTTTCCCCACATACCAGGTCCCGGCGAAATGATGGTAGCATAGTGTGTTTTCAGTGATTTTTTCTTCGTGGGTATCGTAGTTGTAAGGACAGAAATATTCTGACGGATAAATGGCTATATCATCAATGATCTGGAAACTGTCGTCGGTTTTCAGTCCTCTCGATTCAAAGAACGGAGTGGTACGCTGTACGTTAGTTGTGATATCGATGGTGCCATCTTGCTTGATAAACTGCTCGGATGCATATAAATTCAGGAGGCTCTCAAAGATGGGATTACCCGGCTCAGTTGCCATGAATGCTGTCATGATTCGTTTCCCGATTTCGAATCCGAGTACAGCTTTATGATTTAAAACGTTGTCGAGCGGTTTAAGAATCTCAACATCGGTGTCCATATATATACCTCCTTCATTTACAAGAGCATAAAGCCGTGCGACATCAGAAACGAACGCGAATTTCTTTTTGTCATAGGCCTGACGGACATAAGGAAACATATCAATATCGAAGTTGGATTCGTTCCATAGTTTCAGCTCATAATCGGGGAGGAACTTTTTCCATGTTTCCATGTATTTCCTATCCTTTTCGGGGAGTTCTTTCGGTCCGAACCAACAATAGTGAATGATTTTGGGTATCATGAACGGTAGGGAATTATCGATTAATCACGGGCGTTTATGAGCTGTTTTGTGAACAGGGCGAAGAATTTCATATCGTCGATGAAGTAGCGCCGGAACAGACGGCGGGGTTCGTTGCAGAAGCGGTAGAACCATTCGATTCCGAGTTTCTGCATGATCTTAGGCGCTCTTCTGATGTTTCCAGCTTCGAAGTCGATGGTGGCTCCAAGTGCCATCCATAGTTTAACTCCGGGCATATTCGCTTTATGACGCATTATCCATTTTTCCTGTTTCGGGGCGCCGACTCCGACAAGGACAACGTTAGCTCCCGAGCGGTTGATGATTTCGTAAATTTCTTTATTTTCCCGCTCATTTTTCTCAAAACCGAATGACGGTGAATGAGCTCCTACGATAATTTCGCGTCCGATTTTTTCGTTGATGTGGCGCATGGCTTCGACTGCGACTCCGTCCATAGCTCCGAGAAGGAATATCCGGCAGTCGGGGTCGTTACGATGATAGGTGTAGAAATCGGTAAAGAAACTGCTTCCGGGAATTGCTTCCGGTATAGGGTGTTTAAGTAGTTTGGAACAGAAATAGAGTATACGGCTGTCGCATACCACCCATTCGGCCGCGCGGTAACATTCGAGAAACTCGGAATCGGTCTGCAGCTTCACCATGTGGTCGAGATTGGGCGTGACCAGAACGCCGCTGTCGAGGCTTTCCAGGAGTTTGTCGCGGGTAATGGACAATATGTCGATATTGAGTATCTTTATTGTGGGATGCGACATGGTATCAATTGTTGATCAATTCGGAATAGATTTTATATATTCTTTCGGCAACGGAGTCGTTGTCGAGCCGGAGGTGGAATATCTTGTCGCGTCCGCTGATACCTGATAGGTCGTGCCGGGTGAGCGATAGGATAAGATCGGAGAGCTTCTCGGGGGTATGTGATTCGGTCCACGCGGAGTTCCGGACGTTTTCGAGCAATGTATCGACGTCGCCTACTTTTGTGGAGATTACGGGCAGATTGCATGCCATTGCTTCTTTCACGGCCTGGGGCGATCCTTCGGAGATCGATGTCATGAGCAGAAGGTCGGCGTTACGCAGGGTAGCGGCGACTTCGGTCCGTGTCATACCGGTAAGGCATATTTCGTTTACCTCTATATGGTGTTTATTCTTGAGGATGTCGACTGTTTCGCGAAAGAGCGGGTAGTTTTTAACCGTGCGTTCTTTATCGCTCGGGAATACGATTGTAAGCGAACGGCGATCAATAAGGGCCGGGCGTGATTGGGGCGGGGTAAACAGGTTTGTGTTAACGGAGCATGGGATCTTAACTACTTTCTTGCAGTGACGGGATGCTAAAGAAGTCATGCGGTCGTTAAGCGAGATAGCAACGTTGACTTTACGCAGGATTTGGCGCGTGAGTGTAACCTGAACGGTTTTTCCCTGCTCTGGCTGTATGTCTCCGCCATGAAGGGTGAGTATAACCGGTATTTTTTTACGGAAAGGGTTCAGCATGAAGAGTCCCGACAATCCGTAATGGATGTGAACAAGGTCGAAACCACCGGTCAGTATCATACGGTTTATTTCGGCGATTGACTTTAGATAGGCTATATTACCGGCGGCTGTATTGATGTAATAGATTGTATATTCGACATCTTTATAGCGATTCTCAACAGCTTCGACCTGCTCTTTGACGAATATGCCGTAGGCCGGCCTATCATCGGTAGGGTACATGTTTGTGACTATGAGAATCTTCATTGCTAATTGCTACGTGATGCGATTGGGGTCTGTTAATATATTTTTAACGAGATTATTCCTGAAAAATTGTATGGTGATTTGTCATAATGACAAATTATGCATGTTTAAAATGAAGTTGCGCCAAAATGCGGGTAATGGCGCAACTTCAAAATATTTTTCAGAGCGGGGTTAACTTGATTTCAGCGGCGGCGTTTTTTCCCTGATTGTTTTTTGGACTGTTGTTTTTTTGCCGCAGGATTGATTTTACCTGACATGTCCTCATTATTTCTCATCATCGCAGGATCGACAAGCGCGAAATCGAGCTGTTTTTTCTCGATGTCGGCACGGGCGATTTTTACCCGAACGTTGTCGCCGAGGCGGAAACGGTTGTTTTTGCGCCGGCCGACAAGACAATAGTTCTTTTCGTCGAGATCGTAGTAGTCATCGGTAAGATCGCGGATCGGTATGAGTCCTTCGCATTTATTGTCGTTAAGCTCGACATAGAGTCCCCATTCGGTTACTCCTGAAATTACACCATCGTATATCTCGCCGAGGTGATCGTTCATGAATTCTACCTGCTTGAATTTGATAGATGCTCTTTCGGCGTTGGCAGCGAGCTGCTCCATATCGCTCGAATGTTTGCATTGGTCTTCGAGTTTCTCTACATTAACGCTTCTTCCACCAGCCATGTAGCGCTCAAGCAGACGATGGACCATCATGTCGGGGTAACGGCGGATGGGTGAGGTGAAGTGTGTGTAGAAATCGAATCCGAGTCCGTAGTGTCCGATATTTGTGGTTGTGTAAATCGCTTTGGCCATTGAACGGATAGCGAGGGTTGAGAGGAAATTCTCTTCACCTTTACCTTTAACTTCGGCAAGCATCTTGTTGATTGACTTGTTGATATCCTGTGGTTTGCCTGTTGATTTAATGCGGTATCCGAAGTTACGCGACAATGCAGCGAGATCGGATAGTTTTCCGGGATCGGGTTGGTCGTGTACACGATAAACGAATGCTTTAGGCTTTTTCTTTCCTTTGGCGGATCCGATAGCCTGAGCAACGGTTTTGTTGGCCAGAAGCATGAATTCCTCGATAAGTTTGTTGGCATCTTTTGATTCCTTGAAGTAGACTCCAACCGGATGTCCTTTCTCGTCGATGTCGAATTTCACTTCGGCACGGTCAAATTCGACGGATCCGTTTTCATAGCGTTCCTTACGCAGGATTTTAGCGAGACGGTCGAGTTCAAGAATCTCTTCGGCAAAATCACCTTTACCGGTTTCGATTATATCCTGTGCTTCCTCGTAAGTGAATCGGCGGTTGCTTCTGATGACGGTTCGGGCGATGCGGCTGTTGATTACGCGGCCGTTCTTATCCATCTCGAAGATGCAGGAGAAAGTGAGTTTATCTTCGTCGGGTCTCAGCGAGCAGATTCCGTTACTCAAGTGTTCAGGTAGCATGGGAACAACTCTGTCGACAAGGTAGACTGATGTTGCTCTTGAGCGTGCTTCTTTGTCAAGCGGTGTATCGGGTTTGACGTAATGGGTTACATCGGCGATGTGTACTCCGATTTCATAGTTGCCGTTGGGAAGTTTACGGATGGAGAGTGCGTCGTCGAAATCTTTTGCGTCTTTAGGGTCGATTGTAAATGTTACGACGTCGCGCATATCTTCTCGCGCAGCAATTACTTCGGGAGTGATTCCGGCATCAATTTTCTCGGCTGCTTTCTCAATGGCTTCGGGATAGCGGTAGGGTAGACCGAACTCGGCGAGAATAGCGTGGATTTCAGTGTTGTTGTCGCCTTTTTTACCAAGAATATCAATTACTTCTCCTTTGGGATTCTTGCTGTCGGGCGCCCAGTCGGTTATTTTTACAACGGCTTTGTCGCCGGTTGTACCTCCTTTAAGTTTAGATTTCGGGATTATGATGTCGGTAGCCAGAAATTTTGAGTCGGTTTCGAGAATTGCGAACGAGCGTTCAACTTTCAGTGTTCCGATAAAGGTTTGTTCTTTCGGCTCAATAATCTCAATCACTTCGGCTTCGGCTTCGACTCCACGGCGTCGTGCAGCGATATTGACACGGACTCGATCGCCGTTGAGAGCGTGCATGGAGTTACGTTCGGCAACGTTGATCACTTCGTTGTCGTCGTCGATAGTAACACTGTTCTTACCGTTGCTTCTTCGGGCGAAAATTCCGGTTGCGACAGTTCCACGGCTCGGATATTTATATTTTCCGGGTGCAACTTCCACGATATCGCCGTCGAATGCCATTTCGGCAAGAATCAGTGCGACAGATCGCTGTTGGGTAGGCGATGCCGCTCCGATAGCATGGGATACCTGTTTATAATTAAAGGTGTTGTTATTCTGTTGTGAGGCGTAGACAGCAATTTTCGTTTTCAGTTGCTGTGCAGCCTTTTTATTTGATGTTCGAGCCATAGTGGTGAATTTTTCGTTTATATTAAAACAGTTTAACACCTCGAAATGTTAAAACCGGAGGTAAATTTAATACTTATTATATGAATACGAAGGGAATGATCGGCTTTTTGTAAAAGCTTCAGTCATCCCCTTCGTAATTATAAGTCAGTTATGTTATGCGTCGATGTTGGCGTAGTTGGCGTTCTCTTCAATGAAGTCGCGACGCGGGCCTACATCTTCGCCCATGAGCATCGAGAAGATACGGTCGGCTTCAGCTGCATCGCTGATTGTCACCTGCTTGAGCATACGATGTTCAGGTGCCATAGTAGTGTTACGAAGTTCTTCGGCACTCATCTCACCAAGACC
Organism: uncultured Bacteroides sp.; assembly: GCA_964531905.1. GTDB lineage: Bacteria > Bacteroidota > Bacteroidia > Bacteroidales > Muribaculaceae > CAJUPY01. Next base: position 257 of record CAZHHF010000025.1, on the reverse strand, counting down.
TTTATAGCGCTGCACTGATGTGTTTTGGCCGAATCGGTCGATGAATGACTGAACCTGCTGGTCGGTCCAACAATATTCTTCGTTCTTACCTCGCTTGCATTTATACAATGGGGGAGTTGCGAGATAGAGGTAGCCTTGCTCGATGATGGGACGCATACGGCGGAAGAAGAATGTCATGAGGAGGGTTGCTATGTGGCTTCCATCGACATCGGCATCGGTCATGATGATGATCTTGTGGTAAGCGAGTTTCTCAAGGT
>CAZHHF010000024.1:0-14784 GCA_964531905.1 uncultured Bacteroides sp. | reverse complement strand
ATAGATATTTCTCAAATGCGGCCGCGAGTTCATCACCACGCGACAGTACTCCGTTCTTAAGCGCGACAACAGTAACTTCGGCACGCACAACCTGATCACCTTTACTATTATAAATATCCTGATGGAACACGAACCTCGGTCCGCGTCGACTCATTGACAGACAGCTTCTCATTGAATCACCTGAGTGTAGCGGAGTCATATAGTCGATCTGAACACGTGCAAGCACCGGATCTATCCCTATCTCGCGCATCTTACTGAACGACATACCGGCCTCACTGCAGAACTTATGCCGCGTATGTTCAAGATAATGAAGATAGTTTGCATTATTTACAATTCCTTCGGCATCAAGTTCATAATCACGAACATCAATGTTCATCTCAAAAATATATCCTTTATCACTCATTGTTTAATAGTCGCTACCGTTTGTCGGGTAAAGTTAAACAGAATTGTCGGTTTCTGCAACGACGACATATATCTTTTTTGCAAATGAAAGAAGTATTGGTTAATTTTGAAGTCAAATCAGTTTACTGTCATGAAGAAGATTCTTTTATATCTGATATTTTCATTACTGGTGACTGCGACCGATGCTGATGCATGTACTTCGGCAATAGTAAGCGGACGTGTCACTGCTTCGGGACGTCCTATGATTTGGAAGCACCGCGATACAGGAACCGAACATAATTTCATAGCCCGTGTTCCGCGGACTACCGACGGCTACGCTTTCGTGGCATTGTTCAACGGAGGTGACTCACTTCTACGCGAAGCTTGGATGGGGATGAATGAAAACGGATTTGCCATCATGAATACGGCGAGTTATAATCTCATGCCCGATACTGCACAGTTAAAGGATCAGGAAGGGATTGTGATGCGTCGCGCACTCGAACAATGCACCACGGTAGCTGATTTCGAACAGTTGCTGAAGATAATGGATAAACCTCTCGGTGTACAGGCCAACTTCGGAGTAATGGATGCATCGGGCAATGCTGCATATTTTGAAACTGACGATTATACTTTTACTAAATATGATCTGGCCGATGAACCATCGGGTGTCATATACCGGACTAACTATTCATGCTCGGGAGAATGTGACGGAGGATACGGTTATATCCGGGAACAGAACGCCCGACATCTCCTTCAGCCTCACGTCGACCATTGCGATATATTACCCGAGACATTTACTGAGGAGATTTCACGATCGTTCTATCACTCACTGATAGGACGTGATTTTGGTGAAACAGATGACGAGTGGATCGTTGATCAGGATTTCATCCCTCGCAAATCGTCATCGGCATCTATTGTAATCGAAGGTATTCTTCCCGGAGAAGAGACCGCATCCATGACCATGTGGAGTATGATCGGCTATCCACCCGTATCGCATGTCGAACCTGTCACCATTGATTCTGTACCTGAATCTCTCAAACCCGCAGGTCAATTCTATCGGTCACCTCTGTGCGATGAAACGTTAGAGCGTAAACATGAAGTATTTTCCATAAAACGCGGAAACGGACAGCATTATATAAACATTAAAAAAGTAAACGAGTTTTCTGGCGACGAACGACGCAAGAGTGCTGAAGCATATAAACAAAGACGAAACGACATCAATTCACAAAAAAAATGAGTCCGATATTACTTACGATCATATTTCTGGTCATTTCAAACATTTTCATGACCTTTGCATGGTATGGCCATCTTAAACTCAACGATATGGGGGTATCGAGTAATTGGCCCCTCTATTTGGTCATTCTCTTTTCATGGGGCATAGCGCTGCTCGAATATTGCTTTCAGGTCCCGGCCAACCGTATGGGGTTCGAAGGTAACGGAGGTCCGTTTTCCCTTATACAATTAAAGGTGATGCAGGAAGTCATCACCTTAGTAGTATTCGTAATATTCAGTCTTATCGCATTCGAAGGATTCAGCCTGCGCTGGAACCATTATCTGGCGTTCGCAATGCTTGTAGGTGCGGTCTATCTCGTGTTCATGAAGTAGCTCAGAACTTGATGATCAGTTCGGCCACCACCTTATCACCGGCTCCGCGCGGTGCAATAACATCGTGACTATACATATATTTTTCATAATTGAGTTGAACGTCGGCTCTGACTGACTTATACATGTAAGACAGCGTGCCACCGACCGTCACACGGTTACATGCACTCGATGTAACAGCAAGCCGTCCATCATCACCGACAGCAGTTCCGTTGCATAGATCGGTAAGACCATCAAAACGCGCCTGAACCGATGAACGGTTGAAAACTCCCAATTTAACCGGAAAGCTCCGGTTTACGAAAAAGTTATATGAGTGGTTCGGAGTTGCTGCATCATTAGTGTAATGGAGATACATGTATTCGCCCTCGATAATCCAATCATTACATGACCACGTTACCGCTCCGTCAACAAGATTCATCCTCACAAAGGATGGTCTGATCGACTGAAATCCGGTGGTTAATGCAACATTTCCAATCTTATATACTGCTTTTGAAGCAAATGCAGGTTTTTTGGACCAGACTTCGTGGTCAGCAATCGATGAAGAATTGAACACGCCCGCCTCAAGAGTCAAAGGTACGGTGGATGGTGAATAGGCTACTTTCATACCTACCCCACGAACGTTGCATGTGAGTTTTCCGAGAAACGACCGGTTGGCAAAATAGTAGCTACCGGGAGCGCGAAAGTTATCTACGCCAAATGGTTCGCGGAATTGTCCGGCCTGGATAAATATATCTTTTGAACAGTTAAACCGACCCCAAGCATCGAGAAACTTCATTTTTCCCCGATCACACGCATCAACCTGAATAAAATATGAGATGATCGGAGCTATCTTTCCCGTAAGAGAAACTCTCGCATTCCTGACCTGAAAGCGCGCGGCGCCATCAGATGTCTCCATCTCGTAACGTGATCGAATAACGCCATGTACCGTAGGAGTCAGACTGATTTCCCCTGATTCAGCTTCAGTTCCGCCCAAATGCAAGGCAGAGAGGACAAGAAGCGACAACGACAAAATACTGCGATTCATAATGTGACTGAGACTATGTATATAATTTAAGAAATAAAAAAAATCATCCGCTGTAAAATCAGCGAATGATTAATTTTATCTTGCTGGATAGCGTTGGTACGCCCAATATTATTCAGCTACTACAGCTTCACCTTCAGCAACAACAACAGTGTCGTTTGCGAGAGTGTCAACAGCTTCTACTACTTCTTCTTCAGCAGCTACAACTTCTTCAGCAGCTACAGTATCAACTGCTTCAGCCTGTTTGTCAGAAGAACCACCGCAAGCGAAGAGAGACATGCTGGCGATAACAGCGATAGATAAAACTAACTTTTTCATTTTCTTGTAAATTAAATAATAAAACAATAATTTGAGCTTCAAAAACAGCGCAAAGGTAATACAAAAAAATATATCAACAAACAAAATCAGCTTTTTTTTTAATTAACCTACAATTTTAAAGATTATTTATCTTAAAAATAAGTTCTTGCCAGTTCTATATATAACAAGGCTCGACTTACACCCTTCGTAATAATTTTAACCTCACACCTCGTTTTACGCTATAATAACTCGGCTTAACCAGATATATTTCCTCTAATTAATACATAATTATTTATTTTTATTCACATACTTCATCTACCATGAATAAAATATCATTCGTTCCTTGCTTTTCTATCATATCCACAATAGGTTAGCGATCTAATAAAATAGATAATATAAAATACTCTAAAGTCGAATTTGCATGTGAAAAAACCATTACAGGTTTGGCTCATATTATTTTTTTTGCATACATTTGCACCGAACTTTTTAAAAAGAACCAAACTACTATAATTATCACATTATCATTATGGACAATCTGCTTTCTTACGCTTTTGTCTGCTTCAGCACTTTTTTCACGTTAACAAATCCTCTCGGAACCATGCCTGTGTTCCTCTCAATGACACATGGATTAAATGACGAACAGCGTACAAGCATCGTAAAACGCGCTACTTTCATCTCATTTATAATTTTAGTAGTCTTCACCGTATGCGGCCAGCTCCTATTCTCATTCTTCGGGATATCCACCAACGGATTCCGTATTGCAGCAGGCTGCATCATATTCAAAATTGGATTCGACATGCTTCTGGCCAAATACAAACATGATAAAATGGAAGGTGAAGAAGCCAAAACCTATGCCAATGACATATCGATTACCCCACTGGCCATTCCTATGCTATGCGGTCCGGCAGCTATCGCCAACGGTATCATGCTCATGGATAATGCTGAATCATTTATAATGAAATGTACCCTCATTGGAATGATAGCTCTCATATATATAATAGCATTCCTAATTTTAAAATGGTCAACAAAGCTGATCGACTTCATGGGTCAAACAGGAATCAATGTAATGATGCGCCTCATGGGACTGATCATCATGGTGATTGCGGTTGAATGTCTTGTTGGTGGACTCCGTCCGATAGTAATCGAAGTAATCAGAACAGCACTCAGCACTTCGGCGGCCTGATCACTATATTAATTTTAAACTTATTTCACTTTGCCGTTTAGCCACATTAGAGTAAATTTGCATAACGAAATCAGAAATGCGCTATCGACTCGAATATGGCAAACGACGACTTTCAGAAAATATCGCTTGAGCAGAATCAGACACAACGGATGCTGCCGTTGCAGGTGCGTGTCGGACGACTGCTTGAGATGAATGCCATTGAAGTTGAGGAAGAAGTCAAGAGGGCGCTTGAAGAACTCCCTGCACTTGAGATAGCCGAAACTCCTGTTGAATCGGAAAACGGAATCACTGCAGATGGAGAGCTGTTTAACGAAAGTTCCGAACAGATGCAACTCGCCGATTACAGAAATGACGAGGAGATTCCATCAGTCGGCTTCAAAAATCTTGACAAGAACAAGGAGGGAGGTACAGAACCGATTGTGACCGCACCAGAAAGTACCCTGTTTGAAACATTGATACGCCAGATCTCAGAACTGAACATTTCACCTGTAGATGAGACAATCGCCCGATATATCATAGGTAACATAGATGATAACGGCTACCTAAGTCGCGACATCAACTCAATAACTGACGATATTGCTATTCAGGACGGTCTTGAGGTAACACCCGATGACGTCAGGAGAGTGTGGAGAACCGTCCGCACGTTAGATCCTCCAGGTATCGCAGCAATAGATCTGCGCGACTGCTTGCTCCTTCAACTGAAAAGAAAGCCATCAAACGAAACGACCGCAACCGCCACAGAAATTATAGCCGACTACTTTGATCTCTTCTCAAAAAAACATTTCGATAAAATTAAATCGGCGATGTCTATAAACGATGAGCAACTTAAGGATGCTCTCGGAATCATACGTCAGCTCAATCCGAAGCCCGGCGGACAAATTGAATCAACGGGCCTTGAAGAGAACAGCCGTCATATAATTCCCGATTTTGCAGTTGAGACCGACGGTGATACCATCACATTAACACTATTGAACAACATACCTGAACTTCAAATCGAGCAGACGTTTAAAGAGGATCATCTGAAATCAGGAAAAGCAATTCAAAAGAATCAACGCAACGACGTGCAGACATTTCTGAAGCAGCATCGCGATGAGGCTAAAGAATTCATCAAAATATTGAAAACACGGCAGCAAACGTTGTTCCGCGTAATGAGTGCGATAGTAACACTCCAACGTGATTTCTTCCTCACCGATGACCCTGGACGTATTAAGCCCATGATACTCAAGGATGTCGCAGCAATAACCGGCGATGATCTCTCGGTTATCTCACGCGCTACAGCATCAAAATATGTGGCAACAGCCCGCGGCGTCTACCCGATAAAAATGTTTTTCAACGAGCGAACGCAAAGCAATACGGAAACCTCATCGCATCAAATCCTTGCAGCGCTGAAAAGCGTTATAGAAAAAGAAGACAAACGTAAACCGCTAAGCGATGAACAAATAATGGCAATCCTTGAAGAGCAGGGTTACTCACTTGCTCGTCGTACCGTGGCAAAATATCGCGAACGGCTCGGGATTCCCGTGGCACGCTTACGGAAAGAACTATAATAAAACAACAGTTATACAAATGGAAAAACTTTCAAGAATAATATCCGCCGTTTTCAGTCCACTGCTGATTCCGACCTATGCAATTATAATAGTCCTTTGGACCACGATTCTTTTTATCGTGTCGTTCAATTCAAAACTCGGAGTCATCGGAATGACATTCGCAATCACATGTCTCATTCCGGCGGCAGTGATATTTATTCTTTATAAACTCAAACTGGTGAGCGATTCGGGTCTTAATCGTCAGAACGAACGGCTTATACCCTACTCTATCACCGCATTATGCTATTTCGCACTCGCATACTATCTGAAGACAATCCACTCGCCACAATGGCTATTCATGTTCATGGCTGGCGCAGGTATCGCAACGATCATATCCGCGATCGTGAACCGATGGTGGAAAATCAGCGCGCATGGAGCTGCAGTAGGCGGACTTATCGCAATGATTTTCTGTCTTTCCTATCTTCAGGTCAATATAGTCAGCCTGAAGTGGCTTCTATATGCATCGGTACTCGTGGCCGGAGCGGTTGGCACATCCCGACTTATTCTTGAACGTCACACATTGTGGCAGGTTATCGCAGGAATCGCCAACGGTATAATATGCGTTTTGGCAGCCGTATTACTTTTTTAAACAACATCCGTAAATCCATAATATTAAATATTCCAATCAAATGTCACCACTTGTCAGTATAATAATGGGCAGCACATCCGATCTGCCCATCCTGAAAAAAGCGGCCGATTTTCTCGATTCAATGGAAATTCCGTTTGAAATGAACGCACTGTCGGCCCACCGCACACCCAAAGAAGTAGAAGAGTTCGCAACCGGCGCTGCTGACCGAGGGATAAAAGTGATAATCGCTGCAGCCGGAATGGCCGCCGCACTTCCTGGCGTGATCGCAGCAATGACTCCGCTTCCTGTAATCGGTATTCCTATCAATTCCACTCTTGACGGACGCGATGCACTCCTTTCAATAGTTCAGATGCCTCCGGGCATTGCTGTTGCTACTGTTGGTATCAACGGAGCTTTGAATGCCGCAGTTCTGGCAACCCAGATTCTCTCACTTACCGATAAGGATATCGCGGCAAGGTTCGCCGACTATCGCAGTCGCCTTTCATCAAAAATAGTAAAAGCCAACGCCGAACTGGCCGAAGTTAAATACAAATTTAAAGTTAACTAATAAATACGCGTAATGAGCGTTTTCGACTATAAACGCCGAGATTCGTCGGTAGTAAATATCGGAGCGACACCTCTCGGTGGAAACAATCCGATCCGTATCCAGTCAATGACCTCAACATCCACTATGGATACTGAGGAGTCGGCTGCGCAAGCCTGTCGCATAGCCGGGACTGGAGGAGAATACGTGCGACTTACCGCACAAGGAGTAAGGGAAGCCTTAAATCTCGCGGAGATAAAGTCGGAAATGCTAAAACGTGGTGTCGATGTGCCGCTTGTGGCTGATATACATTTCAACCCCAAAGCAGCATTCGCCGCAGCTGAAACCGTCGAGAAAGTCAGAATTAATCCCGGAAACTTCGTGGATCCCGGCCGTACATTCAAAAAAATCGAATATACAGCCGATGAATATTCTGCAGAACTGCAAAAGATAGAAAATACTCTTGTACCATTCCTTGAACTATGCCGCAAGAACAACACGGCAATCAGAATAGGAGTAAATCACGGTTCACTGTCAGATAGAATCATGAGCCGTTACGGCGACACGCCTGCCGGGATGGCCGAAAGCGCTATGGAGTTCCTGCGTGTATGCGTCAAACATGGTTTCAACGACGTGGTGATCTCGATGAAAGCATCCAACACAGTTGTAATGGTGGAATCGGTTCGCCGGTTGATCAACGCGATGGATAAGGAAAACATGAAATTCCCCCGCCATCTCGGCGTAACCGAAGCAGGCGAGGGAGAGGACGGACGCATAAAATCAGCAGTCGGGATAGGTACGCTTCTTTCAGAAGGAGTCGGTGATACGGTGAGAGTTTCACTCAGCGAAGCGCCCGAAGCCGAAATTCCGGTTGCAAAGGCACTCGTAGACTATATCTCCCAACGCGCAGATACTCCTGCTATCGATGGGAAACATTCAAGAGTCTACAATCGTATCACTCCTGAAAGAATGAAGACATCCGAAGCCGATGGAATTGGAGGAGGACGTCCAACAGCGGTTGTTATAGAATCGGAAACATTCCATAACGGCGAATATGATCCTGAACGTCATCCCGATATGGCGCTTTCAACGGAATGGCAACGCGTGAACGCGTCATCGGATATCGATATTCTTGCAAACGATGACAGTAACCGACCTATAGTCCTCTATACCACACATCCTAATCCCACGGGCGAGATTCAAGCTTTCCTCCATAGAATGATCGACCGCGGAATAACACGTCCGATCGTCATTGAACTAACCTATGACAATCTCGATCAGGAAAGCGTCACTCTTCGTGCAGCTGCCGATTTCGGCACATTGCTCCTGAATGGATTCGGCGATGCCATATACTTAAAAGCCAACCTGTTGAATGCGCACCAGCGAGTAAATCTTTCATTCGGAATCCTCCAGGCCGCCCGACGCAGGTTCACCAAAACGGAATTTATCTCATGTCCAGGATGCGGACGTACACTTTTCGATCTTCAGTCAACAGTAAAAGAGATAAAGGATGCAACCGCGCACCTGAAAGGACTTAAAATAGGTATCATGGGATGTATCGTAAACGGTCCGGGTGAAATGGCCGATGCTGACTACGGTTATGTTGGGGCAGCTGCCGGTCACGTAAGCCTGTACCGTGGAAAAGAGTGTGTGCAGAAAAATATACCTGCCAGTGAAGCGCTCACACGATTAATCGAACTATTGAAATCAGAAGGTGTCTGGACCGAACGAGACAAATGAGCGCAACAACATATCTCACAACATCATCGGGTCTTAGAATTGTCCATAGACAAACAACCGGCAGAGTAGAATACTGCGGTGTGACCGTTAACGTAGGAAGCCGTGACGAGCAGCCCGATCAATATGGAATTGCCCATTTCATAGAACATACCATTTTCAAAGGAACTTCACGACATAAGGCAAGATTCATAATCAACCGGATGGAGGAGATTGGCGGGGAACTCAACGCCTACACAACCAAAGAGGAAACAGTGGTATATGCCGTCGCTCCATCGGGAGGTTTTCGACGCGCGGCCGAATTAATCGGCGAACTTGTAACCGAATCGGTTTTCCCCACTGCTGAAATTGACCGTGAACGCGAAGTGATAGCCGATGAGATCGACAGCTACGAGGATACTCCATCAGAAGCGGTTTTTGATAGTTTCGACGAACTGTTTTTTAAAGATTCATCACTGGCACACAATATATTAGGCACCCATAAGTCGATAAAAAAGTTCCGGTCAGACGTATGTAGAGATTTTATCAAAGAATACTATACTGCCTCGAATATGGTATTCTTCTATCTGGGACAGGAAAGTCCTCAAAAAGTACTGGATATAGTAGAACGCAGCTTTCGTTATATCCCGGCGACCGAAGCTACGTTAAACAGGATAGTTCCAAAAAATGTAGAACCGTTTACTACAATACGTCCTATCGACTCACATCAATCACATACTGTCATGGGCGCGCGTATCCCAGGCCTTCATTCAGCCGATCGTTATGCAATTACATTGCTGAGTAACATACTTGGTGGCCCGGGGATGAACTCTCTTTTCAACGTTGCATTAAGAGAAAAACGTGGATTGGTGTATACGGTTGATGCACAAGCCAATCTATATACCGACTGTGGTGCGTTTACCGTTTATTTCGGATGTGACCGTGACGATGTTGATAAATGCAGAAAGCTTATCCTGACCGAGATAGAACGCATAGCACTGACACCGTTATCCGACATAAAACTTAATAAAGCCAAGCGCCAATATATCGGTCAATGCGTTATTGCAACTGAAAACAAGGAAAATGAAGCTCTTTCATTGGGGCGTGCCGTGTTACGATATAATGAAGTAAAAAGTTTTGAATCGGTTAAGGAACATATAATGAACATAACACCTGCCGATATTCAAAGAATGGCCGGATATCTCGAGCCATCGCTAATCTCCACCCTCACTCTGCAATAGTCAGTGTATTATTGTATAATATTAAAAAATACACTATTTTTGCAATCAAATCAACAAGATTGAAAACTATCATCCACGTTCCGTCCTGAAGACCTCAACTATGAAAGTAATTGCAGAAAGTAGTTCAACACGCACTCATTGGGCCATTGTTGAAGGCGAACAGATTATCGAACACGCATCGACAGTAGGTTTGAATCCATATTTTCAGTCGCGACGTGAAATAAGCCACCGCATCAGGCTCGGACTTCCCGAAACTTTCTTTAAACGCAGATGGGAACACATATATTATTATGGTGCCGGATGTGCCAATGCCGAGAAGTGCAAGATAATGGAATCATCACTTGTAGCGCAGTTCAAGACTCCGGTTACAGTAGAAAGTGACCTTCTTGGTGCAGCCCGCGGATTACTCGTAAGAGAGCCGGGAATAGCATGTATCATTGGTACCGGATCTAACTCATGTGTTTACGACGGCAGTCAGATCGTAAAACATATCCGTTCACTCGGCTACATCCTCGGTGATGAAGGGAGCGGAGCCTATATCGGCAAAATGTTCATCAGCGACTGTCTCAAAGGAATTGCACCAGAGAATATTTCACATAGCTTCTTCGAAGCCTATAACATTAATCCCGATTCGGTGATGGATGCTGTCTACATGGAACCGTCGGCCAATGTGTTACTATCGTCCTACGCGGGTTTTCTAACCCAACATCTGGGAAATGAATATGTGGATAATCTTATCTACGACAGCTTCATGAAATTCTTCACCAGAAATATCTCGGCTTACGACTATCACAATAACGAGATATGCGTCGTTGGAGCTACAGCATGCAGTTTCGAATCAATCTTGCGTAAAGCTGCTGCTGATTTCGGAATCGAATTGAAAAAGATAATTCCTGCCTCAATGCCGGGACTGGTCAAGTATCACGCCACAGGCAACGACTAATGTCGGTCGCGACGGGCGGCATCAAGTCGAAGCATAATAAACAACAGGAAAGTAAATCCCCATAACGAGGAGCCTCCGTAGGAGAAGAACGGCAACGGTATTCCGATCACCGGACACAATCCTATCACCATACCTATGTTAATACAGAAATGGAAAATGAAATAACCGGCCACACAATAAGAATATACACGTGAAAACGTGGTCGGCTGACGCTCGGCTATTACTATAACTCTAAGAATCAGTGCAAGAAAAAGAGCCATTACCGTTACAGTGCCTACAAATCCCTGCTCCTCGCCAATGGTACAGAATATGAAATCGGTATGCTGCTCAGGAACATATTTCAATTTCGTCTGCGTTCCCTTGAGAAATCCCTTACCTGCAAATCCACCCGATCCGATAGCGATCTTCGATTGATTTACATTGTACCCAGCTCCACGCAGATCCTCCTCGATACCGAGTGCTACCTTGATCCTCATCTGCTGGTGGGGCTCAAGAACATTAGCGAACACATAGTTTACAGAGAACATGAACGCTACCGACACAATCGCCGTTCCTATGGTCAACCATAATGCACGTAAGTTCATGCGCAGCAGTTCAAACAGTATGTATCCGCACGCGACACCGATCACACCGAGAAAGAACGCCATTCCAGGAACATCAATCCCGAACAGCGAAACAATCCATGCCAATATTCCTGTTCCGGCAAACCATAAAGCAACGTTACGGGCAGCTACGGCATGACCGGCATAGAATGCGAGCATTGCTACCATCATAACCATCACAAGAATGAATACCGAGAATTCACCAACAGGAATACCCATTATGAATGTTTCGGAAAACTTGACCACGACCACAAAGATTATGACAGAGAACAGCGCCGCAAACAGAATGAGTCCGCTCATTCCTTCTCTATACAGGACGAAAAAGAGAGACAGATATACGAGTGCTGAGCCGGTCTCACGTTGAGCGATGATAAGAAGAATCGGCACTATTATAATGGCAAGCGCCCTTATATAGTTACCCGGGCGGGCATTTAAGATAAAGTTATAACCGCTGAAGAGTTTCGCTAAAGCAAGTGCGGTAGCAAATTTCGCAAATTCGGCCGGTTGAAGACTCATCGGTCCGAACACCAACCACGAACGCGATCCTTTCGTATCGGGAGCGATGAATATAGTAACAAATAACAGCAGTAACATTCCGAAATAGATCGGATAGGCATACGTTTCATAAAGCCTGCGATCAACCAACAGAAGAAAGAAACCGAGTATCACGGAGAGACCAATCCAACGTATCTGCTTACCTGAGAATTCATTAAATGAGAATATACTGGCCTCATCGAAATCGTAACTGGCGGCATATATGCTCAATGCGCCTGCTGCGACAAGCACAAAGTAAAGCACTACCGTGAACCAATCTATTCCACGGAACAGCGATGGACTTTCATTAGTGTTTCTTAACTCCACTGTAAATAATTGTATTTGATTCAAGCATACGCTGCTCGATATATTTGCGTTCAGGTGCTATTGACCCTTTCAGATATTTTTCAATTACAAGCGAACCGATCGGAACTCCGTATGTTGCGCCGAAACCGGCATTCTCAACATAGACGCATACCGCAATCTTCGGATCATGATATGGCGCAAAGCCCATGAAAGCCGAGTGATCTTTCCCATGAGGGTTTTGTGCCGTTCCGGTCTTACCACATACTTCTATATCAGGAAGATTAGCAAGTCGGCAAGTTCCTCCAGTAACCGCCATGCGCATTCCTTCGGCAACATCATCATAGTAACGTCGGCTTATCGTTGGGTATCGCTTCTCGAGAAGTTCGGCAGGCATAACCGTGTCCTGAATTTCCTTGACAACATGAGGAGTTATGAACCAACCTCTGTTAGCGACGGTTGCACAAAGATTAGCAATCTGCAGCGGGGTAGCAAGAATTTCACCCTGCCCGATCGACACAGAAATAACTGTATTGGCACTCCAATGTCCTTCGCCATAATATTTGTCATAAAATTTAGCGTTAGGAATAAAACCTCGTTTTTCCTGAGGAAGATCAACACCAAGAGTATATCCGTAGCCCATAGACACAAGATGCTTTTTCCATACCTCAAACGCATTTGCCGGCGATCCATATTTGGATCGCTTGTCAATCATTGCCTTGAATCCCCAACAGAAATAAGCATTGCACGACGTCTGCAAAGCAGGTTTCAGATTAATCGGAGATCCGTGACCGTGACATCCCACCTTTAATCCGCCTGAAATAAAACCGTGATAGCACGGATACATCGTCTGAAGATTGACGATATTCTCTTCAAGCAAGATGAGAGCCTGCGTAGGCTTAAATGTTGACCCAGGAGGATAATAAGCCTGTAATGCACGGTCATACAATGGTTTATAAGGATTCTCAAGAAGTTTCTGATAATTTTCACCTCGCATACGGCCAACAAGCATGGTAGGATCGTAAGTCGGTGAAGACACCATAGCAAGAATCTCTCCCGTAGCAGGTTCTATAGCGACAACCGCTCCGATTTTATTGACCATCAGACTTTCGGCATACTGTTGAAGATCAATATCAAGACTCAGTTTCAGATTTCGTCCCGATACAGGAGCAACATCTTTGGATCCTTCATCGTAACGGCCCTGGATACGTCCGTGTGCATCGCGGATAAGGATTTCCACTCCTTTTATCCCACGCAGATGATGATCATAACTTTTCTCAACTCCCAGGTCGCCCCAATAGTCTCCCCGCTGATAATACGGATCACGATCGATATCGGCTTGAGAGACCTCCTTGATATTTCCAAGCACATTCGCGGCCGTAGCTCTGTTGTATTGCCGGAGAATACGTTTCTGAATAAAGAAACCGGGAAAACGATATAGTTTTTCCTGAAGACGACCATAGTCCTGAGCCGACAGATGTGAAATCAGTTTCTGAGGCGTATATGAAGAGTAACCCGATGATGAACGCATATCGGAAAATCTCTTCCTTAGCTGATCGGGAGTGATGTTGAGTGTGTTACAGAAATCTATCGTATCGAACTGCTGAACGTCACGCGGAATCATCATCACATCATAGGCTGGCTGATTATACACAATCAACTCACCGTTGCGGTCATAGATCAGTCCGCGCGAAGGATATATTGTTTTATTCAGGAAAGCATTATTGTCGGCATAAATCTTGTACTTGCTATCGCCGATTTGCAAACTATAGAGCCTGACCAGATAAATCAATGCGATAAAGACAATAAATCCACCGATTACATACTTTCTCTTTTCAAGTTTATAATCTTTTCTCACGTTGTTTCGAAGTTAAGCTTTCTATTGCTAAAATAAACAGGAATGTGAGAGCAGCGCTCCCGGATATACACAATAACAGTCGGGTAAAGTTAAAGAAGCTCATAGCTTCTATAGTAAAAAAGAGTAGTGAATATAGTAGTGACAAAGACGCAAGATACTTCATATATATAGCCGGACCCAATGAACGCAAAGATGGCTCAGGATCGGTCATATCCTCTTCACGAGGGAAATAAAGTCGGAGAACAGGAATACGTGTAACCGCGAAAATCGTACATGCCAGCGCATTCATTCCAACTGTATCGGAAAATATATCGACAATCAGTCCCGTCAGAAACGCCAGTGTCATGGTCCAGTTTACATTAAGCGTAACCGGCAGTTTTATTATTCCATAGATGAATACAAACG
>CAZHHF010000023.1:0-14848 GCA_964531905.1 uncultured Bacteroides sp. | reverse complement strand
ATCGGCGATTCCGTGCCTAAATACGACAAACCTATCGATGCCAAGAACCGTCAGGAAATGTATGCTTACATGGCCCAGGCCAACGGTGGCATATTCGGAGTTATGCCGGGCAACTCACGGGAGACCTCACGTCTGCCCCTCGCATTCTCCGATTATATATTCTCGATCGTCGTTGAGGACCTCGGTTTCATCGGCGGCTTCTTCCTGCTCGTGGTCTATCTGTCACTCCTTGCCCGCGCCGGCAACATTGCATCGCGATGCAGCCGTGCGTTTCCGGCACTCCTCGTAATAGGAATGGCGGTCATGATCACCTTCCAGGCACTGTTCCACATGGCCATCGTCACTGGAGTTTTCCCCGTCTCGGGGCAGCCGTTACCACTGATTTCGAAAGGAGGATCATCGATTCTCATAACCTCGATAGCTTTCGGTATAATGCTAAGTGTTAGCCGTTTCGCCGTTCAAAGCGGCAAAAGAAAAGAAATCAAGGCCGAAATGGAAATGCTCCCCGAAGAAGTCCGGGCCGAAAACCCTACACAAGTACAATAATCCTAATCACATCCAATCAGTCTCATCAATGAAAGTCCTTATAAGCGGAGGTGGCACAGGAGGCCATATTTTCCCCGCACTCGCCATAGCAAATGCGCTTCGACGCCGCGACACCAACACCGAAATACTCTTCGTGGGTGCCGAAAACCGAATGGAAATGGAACGCGTTCCTGCTGCCGGTTACCCGATTATCGGCTTGCCTGTAGCCGGATTCGACCGAAAGAAATTATGGAGGAATATTCCGGTTATGTTCCGCCTGTGGAGAAGCATGAATATGGCAAAAGGCATTCTGAAAGATTTCCAACCCGACATCGCTGTCGGAGTAGGCGGATACGCGAGCGGACCCATGCTAAAGGAAGCCCAGAAAGCAGGAATACCCACCCTTATCCAGGAACAGAACTCCTACCCGGGAGTCACCAACAAACTCCTCGCCAAGAAAGTCAACGCCGTCTGCGTTGCCTACGAAGGAACCGAACGTTTCTTCCCGGCCGACAGAATACACATGACCGGTAATCCAATCCGAGCCAACATCCTCAATACGTCTATATCACAGGCCGACGCTAAACGCCATCTCGGATTCAGTCCCGACCGTCCCCTCGTACTCGTTGTCGGCGGTAGTCTCGGAGCGCGAACAATCAACGAATCCATGAAGACCGCCATAATCCCCATCGTCGAAGCCGGAGCATCAGTCTTGTGGCAAACCGGCCGTCTATACGCCGAAGAATGTTCGGCGGCTGCCTCCGGAATCGAGCATGTCAAGGCAACACCGTTCGTAGCCGAGATGGATCTGGCCTACCGGGGCGCCGATCTTATGGTGTCACGCGCCGGTGCAAGCACGATCTCCGAGATACAGGTCACCGGAACACCGGCTATACTCGTTCCGTCGCCCAATGTGGCCGAAGATCATCAGCGCAAGAACGCAATGGCACTCGTGGAACGCAACGCAGCCGTAATGGTCCCCGATGCCGATTGTCGCGATATGCTGGCCAATGCGGTAACATCGCTCCTGGCCGACGACGCACGACGCATGATGCTCGGAATCAATGCAAAAAAAATGGCACTCACCGGTTCCGATGAAAAAATAGTCGACATTATCTATGACATAATCAACCCAAAATGAAACAATACAACAATATATACTTCGTAGGTGCCGGAGGAATCGGCATGGCTGCACTCGAACGATACTTTTTGTCACAGGGACGCAACATAGCCGGATATGACCGCACACCGTCGGAACTCACCGATACTCTCGCAACCGAAGGCATCAACATTGTGTTCGACGACGATCCAGAACTGATCCCCGAACCGTTCCGCAACAATGAAACAACACTTGTTGTCTACACTCCCGCCGTTCCTGAATCGAGCCTGATCCTGTCATACTTCAGAAATCACGGATTCGACATTGTAAAACGAGCTGCACTGCTCGGCGAAGTCACCCGCAACAGCACTGCTCTCTGTTTTGCAGGAACCCACGGC
This sequence comes from uncultured Bacteroides sp., assembly GCA_964531905.1. Taxonomy (GTDB): domain Bacteria; phylum Bacteroidota; class Bacteroidia; order Bacteroidales; family Muribaculaceae; genus CAJUPY01. Next base: position 12,826 of record CAZHHF010000023.1, on the reverse strand, counting down.
AAAACAACTACTTCATCGATGGCTGCACATATCCTTCACTCCACTCCGGCCGCACAATGCAACGCATTTCTCGGAGGAGTGCTTAGGAACTACAACAGCAACTTTCTTCTCTCACCGCAATCACCCTACTCCGTAATCGAGGCTGACGAGTTCGATCGCTCATTCCATCACCTGACTCCTTCAATAGCGGTAATCACTGCCACCGACCCCGACCACCTCGATATATACGGAACCGAAGAAGCCTATCTTGAAGGATTCGCCCGATTCACCGAGCTTATCCGGCCCGGAGGTTCACTGATCGTCCACACCGGACTCAAACTCAAGCCTCGGCCCGATGCATCGGTCAAAATCTACACATACTCGCGCGATGAAGGCGACTTCCATGCCGAAAACATCGTATACGGCAACGGCGAGATCCATTTCGACTTCGTTTATCCGCAAGGAACCGTGCGCAACATCAGTCTCGGCGTACCGGTTGAAATCAACATCGAAAACGCCATTGCCGCGCTGGCGGCATGCTCTCTGCTACCCGAATGGAATCCCGAACAAGCCCGCGAAGCAATAGCATCATTCATGGGAGCGAAACGACGCTTCGAATTCTATATTAAAGAAAACGGACTCCCTGTCGTGATCGATGACTATGCCCATCATCCCGATGAACTTAAAGCATCTATTTCATCGGTTAAAAAACTATATCCGGGCCGACATCTCACAGTCGCATTCCAGCCCCATCTCTATACCCGCACCCGTGATTTCGCACCCGAATTTGCCGAAGCGCTATCTATGGCCGACGAGGTGATCCTGCTCCACATCTACCCGGCCCGCGAAGAACCAATCCCGGGAGTTACATCAAAAATCATATTCGATCGTATCAAATGTGCAAAAAAAACATTGATTACCAAAGATGATTTGATAAAAACAATAAAAAACCGTAACTTTGACATTCTGTTGACAACAGGTGCAGGCGATATGGTTGAGCTGATGCCTCAGCTTGTTGAAACAATAAGAAACAACCGTTCAGAAGAAAAATAGACCAACCAACGTAAATGAGCCGGAAAGCTATTACATATATGCTTCTTACGATTATCCTCGCCGTATATCTCGGCGCGGCTCTATTCGTATCGGCTCAGAACACCGAATCGGAACAATGCGCCGGAGTCGAGATCAGGATCACCGGAACACCGGCCGGATTCGTCACACCTCAGAGTGTAAGGTCGATTCTATTCAACGGCAAACCCGACCCTTACCGCAACGCTGTACTCAACAGCATCGATCTCGAACGTCTCGAACAGAAACTCGACTCGGTCGACAACATCGAACACGTAACCGCCTACCGCTCATTCCGGGCCGACAGCGGCCACATTGTTGTTGAAGTTACACCTATGCAGCCCATCGCGCGCATATTCGACAACGGTAAGTCCTACTATATAAACCGAAATGGCAAACGACTTACCGCCAACTGTCACTATCACGTCGACGTGCCTGTGGTGATCGGCAACTTCAGCAAAACCCATCCGGTAAGCGACATTATGCCAATTATCGAATATATGGAGGTCGACCACAATTTCTCCGATTACATATCGTCGATCGAAGTGGCACCCAACCGCGATATACTACTTTATCCGATGATGACCGGGCCAGTCATAAACTTCGGCGACACTACACTGATCAAAAATAAAATCCATCGAATAATGAGGATATACGAATCGGTACTCCCGGTTCTCGGAGCCGAATTCTACGACACCATCTCGGTTAAATGGAACGGACAGGTCGTGGCCACGCGACATAAGAAACCACGCCACGAACCCACAATCCTTTTCGACACCGAAACCGAGCCGGAAAGCATCGACCTCGGATATCTCGACACAATACCCTACTCCCCGAAACGGCCGGAATAAACGGCATAAATACTTATCAATAACAACAACATAGCACATCATAATATATAATGTCGGACCATAGATTTATCGTTGCATTTGAAATCGGAAGCTCCAAAATTAAAGGAGCCGTAGGCGCCGTCGACCCGACCGGCACACTCAACATTCTCGCAATCGAGGAAGAACCGCTTATCGATGCCGTTCGCTACGGTTGCATCAGGAAAGTACAGGAAGTCAGCGACAGAATACAGCGTGTCACCGACCGCCTCAACAACTATCCCTCAGTAGCGCCCGGACACATCTGCGGTGCTTATGTATCGCTCGGAGGACAATCACTCAAGTCTACACCGACAACTGTGGAAAGAAAATTCAGCGACGACACAGAAATTACCGACACACTCATCAGGCAGCTCAAGGAACAGGCCAAAGCCGCCGGAGTTCCCGACCGCGATGTCGTTGCAGTGCTTACACGCGATTTCACCGTCGATTCAATTCCGCAGAAAAACCCTGTAGGATTCTTCTGCCACGAAATAAAAGCTGGACTCACCCTGCTCTCATGCCGTCCACAGCTCAAAAGCAACCTCAACCGCGTATTCTCTGAACGTCTGCCACTCGACATAAACGGATATATAATCCGTCCGCTCGCAATAGCAAGCATAGTCCTCACCGAAGATGAAAAACATCTCGGATGCATGCTCGTCGACTTCGGAGCCGAGACTACTACCGTATCGATCTACAAGAACGGCGCATTGAGATACCTCGCCACAATCCCGATGGGATCAAGAAACATAACACGCGACCTCACCGCACTTAACTGCCTCGAAAAGCGAGCCGAAGAAATCAAGAAAGTCATCGGAAACGTCGATCCTCAGCAACAGTACGACACACAAGCCACTTTCGAAGGACTCGACAACTCCGAAATCAACAACTATATCCAGGCTCGTGCAGGTGAGATTATCACCAATATTATCGAGCAGACTACCTATGCCGGATTTAAACAGGAAGATCTTCCGGCTGGCATCATCATAACCGGAGGAGGCGCCAGGTTGCGCGGTTTCAACGACCTTCTCGCAACCCACAGCAAGATGAAAATCCGCCGGGGTAATCCGGCAGGAGCGATCCGTTTCAACGATCAACGTCTTTCACCGGCCGACAACATCGACATCGTAGCGTTGCTCGCCATCGCTGCGAAACTTCCCGAGAAAACATGTATCGAATTCCCCGTAAAGATTGAACCTGAGCCCGACGACAACGACGATTTCTCACGCGTAGGTGAAGACATGGACGATTTCGCCGGCAGGAACCGCGATGACGAGGAAGACCCACACGCTATAAGAAACAAGAAAAAAGCCAAAGAGAAAGGACCATCCTTCCTTGAACGCATGAAAGAACGGGTTATGGGCATCCTCAACGACGAAGATGATGATCATTTCACTGAATCTGATGACGAACAAAAGAACTAACAAGCCATGACTATCCAAGATATTGAAGACGCAGGCAACTTCGTTGTCAGCAACCCCGAAAAAACTATTATCAAAGTAATCGGTGTTGGTGGAGGCGGTAACAACGCCATTAACCACATGTACACGCAAGGCATCAAGAACGTATCGTTCGTCATTTGCAACACCGACCTGCAGGCTCTTAACCATTCGCCGGTACCCACTCGACTTCTCATCGGTCCTAACACGACCCACGGACTCGGTGCGGGAAACGACCCCGCCAAAGCGCGTGAAGCTGCCGAAGAAAGCGTTGACGACATCGATGCACTTTTCAACGACGAAACCAAAATGGTGTTCATCACCGCAGGAATGGGCGGCGGAACCGGAACCGGTGCCGCACCTGTTGTCGCACGTGTGGCCAAAGAGAGAGGGCTGCTTACTATCGGAATCGTGACAATCCCGTTCCTGTTCGAGCGTCAGAAGAAAATTTTCAAGGCACTCGCCGGAGCCGACGAGATGAGCAAATACGTCGATGCACTCCTTATCATCAACAACGAGCGTCTTACCGAGATATACAAGGACCTCGACTTCCTCAACGCGTTCCATAAAGCCGACGAGACACTCACCACTGCCGCGCGCAGTATCTCGGAGCTTATCACATGCAAGGGACACATCAACCTCGACTTCAACGACGTCGATGCAACGCTCCGCAACGGTGGTGCAGCTATAATCTCCACCGGATACGGCGAAGGCGAACATCGCGTGACTATGGCTATAGAGGACGCTCTCAACTCACCGCTGCTCAAGGACCGCGACATTTTCAGCTCGAAACGCTTCCTGTTCAACATCTACTACGACCCCAATGCCGAAAAACCGTTCAAGATGGCCGAAGCCGACCAGCTCACATCATTCATGAGCAACCTCGATCCGGGAGTTGACGCCATCTGGGGTGTGGCTTTTGATGAGACACTCGGAAATAAGGTAAAGATATCCATCCTCGCTGCCGGATTCGACGTTACCATCCACGAAAACGAAACCAAATCACGCACATACACACCCGGTAAAACCCACGACAACACCGGAGAACCCACACCGGTCCACACAGGCCGACGCCTCGAAGACGAATACGGTGCCGAAAAAATCGGTGAACTGCAGCGTAACAATGACCGCCAGCGCTACATCGTGCTTACACCGGAACAGATGGACGATGATACGATTCTGGAACGCATCGAAAGTACGCCGGTCTACAAGCGCGACAAGAAGACCACCGAGGAAATTCGCGCGTCGCTCAACAAAAACACCGCTACCTCACCGGCACCCGAATCAGGAACAACCGCAACCAATCCGCCAAGCAACCCGCTGGCAGGAAACGTAATCAGCTTCGAATAACATTCCCACCGTGACGGGAAAGGTATCACCACTGACCCACTGCTTCGAATATGAAGCACCTACTTCACCGCTTGAGCAACAACTCTGCTCAAGCGAAGCAGTGTCGTGGCACGATGGACTCATTCCCGAGCCGCTACACACGGGATTGGCGCGCGATCCGCTCATAATCACAGTCGTACTCGCTCTGACTGTCGTTATGATGTTCAGCTTCAGCCACTGCCGTAAGTTTTTCAAGAACCTACCCCAGGATCTCTGGGGAATACGCCGGCGCGAGAACGCTTTCGATGAACAGCCATCCTATCAGCAACGCACTTTTGTTTTCCTGATCCTGCAGCTGATCGTTTGCGAAACCATTATCCTTTACGCATGGCTATGTCAACCGGTAAACAACCCTACGGCAACACAGATCGAAACAACTGTGGCATTACTGTTCGCCCTATCGCTTGCCTACTACCTGTTCCAACTCATAGCCTACACAGTCGTAGGATGGATTTTTACCGATGACACCGGCTTCCGCCTTTTTCTCAGAGGATTCAACACATCCTCAGCCCTTCTTGGACTGCTTCTGCTCCTTCCCGCGCTATCTGCTATCTTCTATCCTTCCGATAGTGGCATAATGATAACAATTTCACTGATTTTATATTTTCTTGCAAGGATAATCTTCATTTTTAAGGGATTTAGAATTTTTTACCATAATTTTTTCTCGTTGTTCTATTTTATTTTGTACCTTTGTACCCTCGAAATAATACCCCTCTTAATGTTTTACACGGAAGCTCGTTTTCTGTGTAATTTTCAGTTTTAAGACCAAACACAACGCAGCGTGAAAATCAAGAAAATTTTAGTCTCTCAGCCTAAACCTTCCAACGACAAATCGCCCTATTACGATATTGCAAGCCGTCATGGCGTAGACATCATTTTCCGGCCGTTCATCAAAGTTGAAGGGTTGTCGGCGAAAGAATTCCGTCAGCAAAAAATCAGTATTCCCGAGTACACGGCTATAATCTTCACTGCTAAAACAGCAATCGACAGTTTCTTCCACATCTGCGAAGAAATGCGAATCACCATACCCGATACCATGAAATATTTCTGCACTACGGAATCGATCGCGCTATATCTGCAGAAATACACCATTTATAGAAAACGTAAAATTTTCCACGGTACTACCGGAAAACTCAACGACCCGGCCTTACTGCAGTACATCAACAAACACTCCAAAGAAAAATTCCTTTATGCGATCAGCGATGTACACAACGATGAGCCGAATGCGCTCGACGACATCAAGCTGAACTACACAAAGGCTATAATGTATCGCACCGTCAGCAACGACTTCACACCCGAAGAACCGTTCGACTATGATATGCTCATGTTCTTCAGCCCGGCTGGTATCGACTCACTGCTCAAGAATTTCCCCGACTTCAAGCAGGGTGACATCAGAATCGGATGCTTCGGAGCATCTACCGCCAAAGCAGTTACCGATGCCGGATTGCGGCTCGATTTTCAGGCGCCGAACCCGAAAACGCCGTCTATGACTGCCGCACTCGACCTTTATCTCACTGAAAACAAACAGTAAGATATCTAAGCCACGACCCACGCGGCCAACACGATGAAACAGTTTCCGCTCAACAAAACCAACAAACTCTGTTCCCTTATCGCTATTGAAGCACTTTTTTCAAAACAACAGGGAACCGAGGCCTTGCTGACATTTCCACTCCGGGTCGTATGGCGAATCAATGAGTCGAGAAAAGCCGATGTAACTACACCTAAATTCTTTATTACCGTACCAAAACGCCGCCTGCGTCATGCCGTCGACCGCGTGAAAATGCGTCGTCGCATCCGCGAAGCCTACCGGCTTAACCGGCAGCAACTCATCGGCTCTATCCAACAGCCGCTCGATATGGCAATAATATACGTGGCCGATCGAACTCTTCCTTACGACACTGTAGAGCGCGCACTTTGCCGAATCCTCTCCAAAATCGAAAAACGATGCTCGGAAAAGCCATCGGAAAATTGTTGATTCTACCCATCAGATTCTACCAGATCTGTATCTCGCCGATGTTTCCGCCGGCCTGCCGTTTTACACCCACCTGCAGCCAATATGCCATAGAAGCGATCAGGCGTCACGGTCCGCTGCGCGGACTCATGTTAGCGCTGCGGCGCATTGCACGCTGTCATCCGTGGGGCGGTAGCGGTTACGACCCCGTACCATGAACACATCCATCATTGACATCCATCATCACGGTACACCGATGTCCAATGCCGTGAATTCCATCTCGCCCGGAACAGTGATGAAACCCGAGATGCTTTATTCCGTGGGGATACATCCGTGGACAACAGGCGAGTCACATCCAATCCCTGACGCCGAAGAACTTTTCGACATCTGCTCCGGTACAAATGTTGTCGCCGTAGGCGAAACCGGGATCGACCGCCTCAGAGGCGCTTCACTATCGATACAGACCGAAATTTTCACCATTCACGCCAAAATTGCTGCGAGGCTCAATAAACCGCTGATCCTACATGCCGTAAAATCCATCGACCTGCTGCTCTCGCTGCGGAAACGCCTTACGGCCGATATTCCCTGGATTATCCACGGATTCCGGGGAAATCCTCTGACAGCCATGCAGCTCACGAACGCCGGATTCTACCTCTCGTTCGGAGAGCGCTTCAACCCCGACACAATAAAAACGGTTCCGACGAGACTCATTCTCGCCGAAACCGATGAAAGTCATTTATCCATCGATGCGATAATCAGCTCCATCGCCCGAGCATCAGGAATCCACCCCCGGCTCATGCTCGAAACAATAACTGAAAACACCTCGTCGGTTATTTCAGCTTATCAAGCAACTGCTTCACATAAGGAGTAGGCTTGAGTTCGTAGGCTTTACCGAGATAAGCGAGTGCATTGGCTCGATACTCATCGTTGCTGCGGTTTTCAGCCGACAATATATTATAGTAATTTCCAAGATAGAGCAGAGCATCGTAATCGTTTCCGGAAATATCGAGAATCCTGCGATACACTGCGATCGCATCATCATTTTTCCCCTCAAGAAGATAACCCTGCGCGAGAATCTTCATGAAAGCAGTATTGTCGGGGAGTCCCTCAAGCATTATGCTACTGTAGCGAACCATCATCGGACCATTATGGCGAAACGCATAATAATTCATCAGCGAATTATCCACCGAACGGCTCATCCAACCATGATTCGCCTTAACTTGCAATAGAAACTGCTCGAACAGATTCGCCTTACCGATTGAGAAACTCTCGCGGCGAACACCGTCAAACACGCTATCGAACGGCACTCCGTACTTTATAGCCTTATTCATCAGCGCCACAACCGACGCCGAATCATTACGCGCTTCCGAAGCCACTATCGCACGTCCGTACAGCGACCGGTCGGCAGGACGCTCATCAAGCATCAGACTGTACATCGCCGACGCACTCGCCCATTCCCGATCATTGAAAAAACGGTCGGCTTTCAATTTCAATGCCTGAAAATCAGATGCTGCCACGAATAAGGCAACCGATACATAAATCAATATAGAAACGAATCTTACCATCTTCATGCGGTTGATCCTTGACCTGTCAGCTTCGGATCATTTGAAATTCCACGTAATAGTACCCTTTTGATTCTTGGTTTCACCTTCGGGCAAAGCCGAGAAACGTGTTGCACGCGTAGCCGCGATTGTACGGCTTCTGATCTCACTGTCACCCGCTGCCGGACCTGAACCGCCGGCATAGCTTGCCGATGTCACCTCACCCCGGGGATTGACCGTGACTGCGATCTGGATACGTCCCGATTTACGGCTGCTGTTCTTGCCCCACGACAGCACTGTACGTCCCGCAAGATCATGACCGGCCTGACCGTCGAGTGTACCGCTCACGGCGGTTCCATCGGCCGTACCGCTCACACCGTCACCCTTACCTTTACCTCCGAAATTCATCTGATTCTTGATTTTATCACGGGCGGCCTGCTCGCGACGCGCACGCTCCTGTTCCTCAAGCTCAGCTTTAGTAGGGCCTTGTTTCTCGGGAGCCGGTTTCTTAACGTTTTTTTTAGGCGACTCCCTCTGAGTGGTCACTACAGGCGGTGGAGTCGCTTCCTTACCTGAATTTACAAAATCAGGTGCATCACTGATATTTTCTCCTGCCGACTCAGTCTCGGGTGCATCAGCCGGAACCTGATCGGTAAGCATATCACCCAGATTGATATATTCATTCACGAAAAGAATCTCACTCTCATCCTCGGGAATACGCGGATCCTCGGCATCGGCCGGAGGCCAGCTCAGAAAAGTGTAGCAGAAAGTGAGCAGCACCAGTCCGTGAACTGCCACTGCAACCGCAATCGCGACAACTTTATCTCTCGGAGTCGAATTCATTGTTCTGTATCGGAAGAAGTTGAACCATTATAGGCCGGTTGCTCCACTGGACGGGCCGAAGCGGGAGCCGGCTTCGTCGCAAGCACCATTTTCAGATTGTTTTCGGCGCCTATGTTCAGAATCTCTACAATTTTACCGTAAGGAACACTTTCGTCGGCATAGAGTGCTATAAATCCCTCAGGATCCTGCTCTACGGCAAGCTTCAGGAAAGTGACAAGAGTGGATGCTGTCATCGGCTGAGGTTCCTCACCGCCGTACGACGCATAGAGGTTCGATTCAGAATCAAGATAAACCGTAGTTCCAGGCTTGATCGCCGTCTGCTCGGAACTTTCGGGGAGATTAACCTCAAGTGCCGTAGGGAACACAAAGGTTGAAGTAACCATAAAAAAGATAAGCAACAGGAAGATAACATCGGTCATCGATGCCATCGAAAACGTTGCCATCATATCATGTTGACGTTTGAAAGCCATAGTGTAGCAGATTATTCAGCCGGTTCGTTAAGCATATCCATGAACTCCATTGTCTTAGCCTCGAGGAGATTCATCACGGTATTGATACGGGCAACCAGATAATTGTAGGCAAACATCGCGATAACACCGACGATCAAACCGGCCACTGTGGTGACGAGAGCCGTATAGATACCGGCCGAAAAGGTTGCTATGCTGGCCGCGTTACCTTGCGACGCTATATCGAAGAACGCCTGTACCATACCTATTACCGTTCCCAGGAAGCCAAGCATCGGAGCGCCGGCTGCGGTTGTGGCGAGCCAGGGCAGACCTTTACCGAGATTGGCCACCTCTATATTGCCGGTATTCTCAATTGCCACAAGCACATCGCTCATCGGACGGCCTATACGCGACAACCCTTTGGCAATCAGCCGTGCGTAGGGCGAACTGTTCTTCCGGCAAAGATTGGTCGCACTCTCGATCTCACCTTCGTGAATATAATCCTTGATACGCTTCATGAAAGTATCGTCGTACTTCACGGCACGGTTGATAACAATCGCACGCTCTACAAAAATATAGATACACACAAGAGATAACACACCAAGAACTATCATGAGCGGACCACCTTTAAGGCAAAGATCCCATATCGAGAGGGAAACTTCGTTTACGATCGGTTCCGCCGGCACAGCCGGTGTGGCTGCTGCTACTGTGGTTAGAGTGTCGGTCAGAATTGTTGCGCTGTCGGGAGATAACATAATTGCAAGTAATGAAATAGAAAGTTATTGTAAGCAGTTTTTATATCGGTTTATGGTTTCGTGTAGACCAAGATAGAGAGCGTCGGAAATCAACGCATGACCGATCGACACCTCATTGAGATGAGGAACACGGTCATGGAAGAATTTCAGGTTATGCAGACTCAGATCATGCCCTGCGTTCACACCCAGACCAGCACGGTGAGCCGCGCGGCTTGCTTCCACAAACGGAGCAACGGCGCTTTCGCGGTCACGATCGTAATTATCGGCATAAGGCTTCGTGTAAAGCTCCACACGGTCGGCGCCTGCACGGGCAGCCGCCTTGATGTTGTCGAGATCGGTCGACACGAATATACTCGTTCTGATACCCGCCTCCTTGAAACGCTCAACTACCTCACTGAGAAAATCGAAATTGGCCTCGACGTCCCATCCGGCCGATGAAGTAAGCTGATCGGGAGCATCAGGAACCAAAGTCACCTGCTCGGGACGGATCTTAAGAACCAGATCGATGAAATCGGGAGAAGGATAACCTTCGATATTGAACTCCGTCTTCACCAGCGGACGAAGACGAAAAACATCATCGCGACGGATATGACGCTCGTCCGGACGAGGATGAACCGTAATTCCGTCGGCACCGAAAGCCTCACAGTCTACCGCCACCTGCTGAACATCGGGATTGTTTTCGCCACGGGCATTGCGCAGAGTGGCTATCTTATTTATATTAACACTTAGATTAGTTGTCATTATCAAATGATTATAACAGTTAAATGTTGCTTAACGAGTTATTTGTTGACACGGAATAATTAGGCGATTCCGATTATTCTTCGTAAATTTGTCAAAACTTACGCGACTACAAAATTAGTCAGAAATAACATAACTCCGAAAAGATTTGACAATAAAAGATAAGATATTATCCAAAAATGAAGGATCACAGGCTGCCCGGCTCGAACTCTTCGACCGACGATTCCCCGACAATGACAGCGCTACAGAACTCACAGTAGCCTCGCGACCCGTCGATTACAGCGCAGCTACTATAGCCCGCGCAGTTGAGGATTGCAACGCACACCTGATCAATCTTAACGTCACCGGCAACCGCACACCCGACGGCAACCTGATCATTGACATCAGAGTTGATCACCGCAACGGAGACACCATCGCCCGATCACTCGAAAGATACGGATACGAAGTTATCGAAATAAACTCACCCGAACAAATTTCGATCGACCAGGCGAGAATGAGAGTCAATGAGGTACTGAGAATACTTGATATATAAACCAATTTAATAAACCGAAGCCATGCTCACCGTCGCTATATATGGAAGCCGCCACCAGTCCGACAGTATCAGACTGATCAACCGGCTGCTGTCGGAACTGTCGCAGCGGGGATGCCGCCTGATAATCCACTCCAAGATATATAACCACCTAACCGAGAACGACCGATCCATTCAGGACGGATGGAACATATATTCAATAACCGATTCAACCGATTTCCATGCCGACATGGCAATAAGCATCGGAGGCGACGGAACATTTCTCAGAACCGCAAAATGGGTCGGCAAAAAAATGATACCGATCGTAGGAATCAACACCGGACACCTCGGATACCTCACGGCATTCGACATTAATGAAGCCGACCGGTTGGTCGATAACCTGTTCAAAGGCGATTTCCTGATCGAGAACCGCTCCCTGATCCATATCGAAGCCGAAGGTATTCCGGCCTCAGTGTGGCCATACGCCCTCAACGAAGTCGCTGTTGTCAAAAACGACACCACATCGATGATCACGGTAGATGCAGTTCTCGATGAAGCGCCCCTTGCCTCATATCTCGCCGACGGAATCATTGTGGCAACTCCAACCGGAAGCACCGGATACAATCTCTCGGTTGGCGGTCCGCTCATGCAACCGGCATCACCCGTATTCGTCATCTCACCTATCGCGGCCCACTCCCTGACCATGCGTCCGCTCGTAATCAACGACTCATCAAGTCTTACACTTTCAGCAACAGCACGGTCATCATCATTCAGAATAAGCCTTGACGGAAACTTCTTCTCACTTCCGTGCGGAACCTCAGTCAGAATCGCAAAAGCGCCATTCTACGTCAGAGTGATACAACGCAACGATTTCAATTTCGCCGAAAAACTGCGCGACAAACTCCTTTGGGGAATAAGAAACTGACATACACCTTTCAACCATGATAACTACCGGAACAGAAATAAACCATGACCGGCTTGGCGTTGTCCGACTCATCGTCCGACCCACGTCGCGCCATATTTCCGCCCGGTGGAAAGAAGGGAAAGTTATCTGCAACATACCCCCGTCGGTAACAATCCGCGATGTAGAAAAAGCACTCGACTCAATGTCGGAACCTCTATCCACACGGCGCCCCAGGCTGATCTACAACGAAAACTGTATACTTGAATTCGAAGGATGGAAAGCGCGTTTTGTGCGTCGGAACTCACCCTCGCCCAACCGCATCCGCATCTATCCCTCGGCGACTATGACAACAATCGAACTCCCGTCCGATTTTAACTTTGAAACACCTGAGGCCAC
>CAZHHF010000022.1:0-14912 GCA_964531905.1 uncultured Bacteroides sp. | reverse complement strand
GTTCCGCTTCGCTCCACCCGGGGTTGTGTATGTTATGCGTCTCCGACGCAGTCGGGTGCAATCATTGGACACGGCTGCTACGTGGAGCAGCCATACAATCCATTATAGATCAGTTGGTTGATGGCGGACGCACGAGCCGTGCGTCCCTACACTCGGGTGGGAGTCATCAGAGACGGCTGCTCCACGTAGCAGCCCTACAATCAGCTTTGGGTCAGTTAGTTAACAACGGACGCACGAGCCGTGACGTCCCTACTTACGGGTGAGATTATCGGGCTACATTAGTCTTTTTTTCCGGTGCGGCCGACGGCGTGGTCAGATAAGTATTGCTGGAGATCGTTTTTATATACGTCACCGACAGGGATGTATGTGTCGGGGTAGAACACGATTCTTGATCGCTCGATCTGCGAGACCTGATTCATATTCACCATATATGAGCGATGGACCTGCAGAAAGTCATCGGTGAGTTTCTCTTTTATCGCCGAAAATGAACTGAGTGTCATCAATGGTTCGGCTTCGCCGTCAATATAGATCTGAAGATATTCTCCATATCCTTTGATATATTTTATATCGGAAAGTGCCACACGCACATAGCGGTAATCGGTTTTCACAAACAGTGAATCGGGACGCTCGAACTGCGTCATTGAGTCGCCGCGCCGGGTGGCTGCATATCGTTCCATAATTTTATTCGCGGCTCTCTGGAAATCGACAAATCCGTAAGGTTTCAATATGTAGTCTACCGCCGACAACCGATAGCTTTCAGCCGCATAGTTGGCATGGGCAGTGATAAAGACGACCATCGGTCTGACCGATAAGGATGTTATAAATTCCATGCCGCTAAGTCCGGGCATATCAACGTCGGTAAAAATAGCATCTACTTTGTTACATGAGATCACTTCCACCGCATCAAAGGCAGTCTCACATGCGGCAACAAGTTCAAAAAAGGGGATCTTGGCCACATAATTCCGCAATTTCTCGAGCGCTATAGGCTCATCATCGATTATCAATACTTTTATCGCCATTGGATGGAATCTTTAATGTTACAGAATAGGTCGATTGATCGGATTGTATATTCAGATCAAATCCGGTTCCGTAAATAAGTTTAAGTCTCTGCCCGACATTCTGCAATCCTATTCCGACACTATCCTCTGATTTCACAGCATTATTACTGTTGACACATTTAAACGTCACAATCCCCTGCAGCACCACGACTTCAACCCTAACAAACGATGTGCGTGAATAATTTATACCGTGCTTGAACGCATTCTCAATAAAGACCAGAAACAGAAGCGGTGCAATCTTTATCCCGGCCAATTCGCTTTCAGGAGGGAAAGATGCATCAATCGCAACGCGGCTTCCGGGATAGCGCTGACGCATCAGACTAAGGTAATTTCTCAGGAAGCTGATTTCATCGATAAGGCTTATCATGGGGCGTGAACTATCGTAAAGCATGTAACGCATGAGTTGGGACATCTCAAGCAACATTTCCTGTGCCTTAACCGAGTCAATCTCAATCATTCCATGAATATTGTTAAGCATATTCATGTAGAAATGGGGATTTATCTGTGTTTTTAGATAAGCGAGCTGATTCTCGGCATTGGCTTTCATAAGGCTTTCTTTCTCGAGACGGTCGTCATAGCGCTGAAAAATCAGAGCCACTACAAGATTGGCCCCAATCAGCAATAGAGCGTAGACGAAGTCGAGAAACACGGGAAACGGGAATAATGGACGCGGGCCGGGATGATCGGATTGGCCATGAGGAACCGCATTATGAGTGTAGCCGTACATAAATAGCTGATACTGACAGATACAGACGGCAACAAACAGAACGGCGATAGCCATAAAATAGGCCCGATAGCGGTTCTTAAAAAGCAGTTTCGGAATCAGTACCGAATTGTTGATCAGGAACATGATCACAAACGGGATCACCGACACGGCCGTGCTTTCAACCACATCCCAAACCAACGGTTCAACTCCTGAAATATAACGAGCCTGAACCGCATCTATCAAGCAGAGTCCGATAACCACGATCCATAGTCCAAAATATATCAGCGTTTCAAGCCGCCGGTTTCTGTTGATTTCCATTAAACCCGATATTAAATAAACTGTTGCAAATTAACAAAATTTTTTCCACAAACAGATATATCTTCCGTCACCTCCAATTATTTTTGTAACTTTACATCGGTTTTATAATCACCGACTCAATGTATAATCTGATCTCCATTATAGCAGTCATACTCATTACCTTAGCTACGGTGTCGTGCGGGGGTAAAGCCACAACCGACAGCGACAATCAGCAGCGTCTCACGTTCTCACTCACCGACACGGTTGTCAATCCATTTGACAGCCACTTCGATTCGATGCCCGACGGAGGACGTAAGCTCAAAATCAACAGCGTGGGTCCTCTCGCACGAATGTTCAACGACAGCAACTATCTTCATCTCCGGGCAGCGGCAGAACTCGGGATAGAACCGATCGACATAACATCACGGGCATGGGACAATAAACCGGTTGTAAAAATCGAAAGCGGCCCCTACTATTTTGTTGATGAACTAACCCACTCGCTGCCGTTTCTCGTCCCCGAGGCAAAACTACTGCTCGATGATATCGCACGTACATGGCGCGACTCTCTTGATGCCCGCGGTGGAGGTCATTACCGACTGAAAGTGACAAGCGTTCTGCGTACACCGGCCACAATCTCGCGCCTGAGACGCCGGAACCGTAATGCAGTGGACGCATCGGCCCATCAGTATGGCACGACGTTCGACATAAGTTATGCAAAATTCATTTGCGACTCGGTCAATATTCCACGTACTCAGGAAGATCTGAAGAATCTCCTCGGAGAGGTTCTCGCACAGTTCCGCAACGACGGACGCTGCTATATAAAATATGAAAGAAAGCAGGGATGTTTCCACATCACTGCCCGAAAGCCCAACAATGATCAACAATCATAAATGGAAGAGAACAAGAAACAGGTAACCGAAGATAATAAGAACGGCGGTAAAGATAAAAAGCACCGGTGGTGGCTGAAGATACTTAAAATCTTCGGTGTGACGATTCTTTCGATACTGGTTCTGGTGATTATCGCATGCAGTATGATCGTGTGGATTCTCACACCCGAGCGTCTGACGCCACTCGTTGAAAAACATGCTTCGGAATATCTCAACGCCGAGGTCAAAGTATCGCGTGTGGAACTCACTTTCTGGCATACATTCCCTAAAATGACACTCGACGTTGACTCACTCAATATAATAAGCCACGCACTCGAGAACCTTCCCGACAGCATAACTGATCTTCCGGCCGACGCCGACTCACTCCTGTCAATAGACCGGTTCCACGGAGGAATCAATGTGGCAGCCATGTCAATAGGCAGTATATCGCTCTATGACGTGAATGTCCACAGCGTAAAGATGAATCTGCTGAAAGTAAATGACGCATTTGCCAATTACAATATTCTTCCCGATGATAACCAGGATGACTCGACCGACATAACACCATCGATTCCTCCGATTTCCATCAACAGTTTCATCATACAGAACGCAGGACCTCTAAAATTCCGTTCATTAGCCGACTCCCTTTCGGTTGAGATCGATCTGAAAAACATAACTCTCGGGGGCAAATCGGCACCCGACTATACACTATCGATAGAAGCCAACGGACGGTCACCAATGCTGGGAAATCTGAATCTCGCCGAACTTCCGGTCAAGATCGACGGCAATATATCATGGTCGGACAAGGAACCGCATGCACTCACACTCGACCGGTTCAAGGTTTCAATAGATTCCATTAATACTGAGATCTCCACTCATATCGATTTCCGTGATTCCCTAACGGTTGAACGGCTCGATCTCAGGCTTGACCAATGCCCGGCCGCTTATCTTATTTCACGCTTGCCGGCACTCGAATCGCCTCAACTGAAAGGACTCGACACTGATTTAAAATTCACCATCGACGCACATCTGACAAAACCTTATCATCCGGCCGACACATCGGTGATGCCGTCGTTCGAAGCCGATATCGAGATTCCTGACTGTCATATATTACTTAACCGCATACAGTTCCACCGTTTCTGCGTTGCGGCATCGGTCAATTTCGACGGAGTCAACTTAGATAAGTCGATTCTCGATATAAAGCGGTTCATCATCAACGGTAATATTCTTACGTTAGATTTCAAAGGAACGATAAGCCGACCGATTTCAGATCCAAAAATCGACGCACACCTCATCTCCTCCATCGATTTCAACCGAGTTCCGCAATATGTCTACAAACAATTCGCGTCGGTTCTCAAAGGGAAAATGACTGCCGACATAACGATCGACACGCAGATGAGTAAACTGTCGGCCAACCGCTTCCATCAAATGAAACTCATGGGCGATGTCGATTTCGATCAGTTCAGGTTCGTATCGGCCGATTCCGTAAACCGGGTATATGCCGACAACAGCTGTCTGCAATTCGGGACCAATAACCGGTTTATCAACAGCGCCAACGTGACAGTTGACTCCCTTCTGACAGCCTCGGTTAAAATTGATTCGGTCTCAGTAGAATCGGGTCCGTTGACAATCGCCGTCAACAGCCTGAAAGCCGGAATAGGGACACGTATCGGCAAACAGAGTCCCGATAGCACCGTAATAACCCCGATAGGCGGACTTATCTCCACGGGACGTATAAGAGTCACCGACAGCAGCGACTCATCAATAGTCAGGCTCACCGATGTAAAGTGCATCGCTTCGCTGACCCGCTTCAACGGCGACCGACACGCACCGCTGCTGGCGCTGAATTTCGACGCCGGCAGAATTATGGCAACCGACAGGCGTAGCTTTGTGGCACTCTCCAAAGGGCATTTCGACGTAAAAGCGAATCTGAGAAAACGTACACATCAACGGTCATCGACCGACGGGAACAGGTTATCACGACAAAGAACAACCACATCACAAGCGGCCGACAATGACGCCATGCTCGATCTTGAAGTCGACTCAGGACTGAAAGCCACGCTTCAGCGATGGGAGGTCACCGGAAGCATCAAGGCCGAGCGAGGCGGGTTCTTCACTCCTTCGATCGCTTTGAGAAACCGACTTAAAAATATCGATATCGAATTCTCGACCGACAGCGTGGCGCTTCGCGATCTACATTATCTCACCGGCAACAGCGATTTCCTCATCAACGGGACAGTAAGCAACATACGCCGCGCCCTGACACGCCGCCGTAACAATACGCTCAAAATAGACTTCGATGTCGAGAGTGATACAATCGACATCAACGAATTGAGCCGCGCGATGATGTCGGCGCCACCAGCTTCAAGCGAGAATGCAATATTATCGGGTGAAAGCGATGAAATCCCGGAGGGAGTGGTAATAAACAGTTTACCCGACACGGCATCAACGCGAGCGGTGGTTATTCCGTCGAACATCAAGGCCGACCTTCGGTTGAAATCACGCAATGTTATCTATACCGACCTCATACTACACAATTTCAACGGTGAGATACTGATCAATAACAGTATCGTGAACCTGAGAAACCTGTCAGCATCGACCGACATCGGCTCGGTTGCCATGAGCGCACTCTACTCTGCTCCCGCTAAAAATGATATCCAGTTCGGTCTCGGCATGAAGGTTGAAAGATTCAACATAGATAAGATGAACACTCTGGTTCCGTCGATCGACTCACTGATCCCCATGCTTAAGGAATTCAGCGGAGTTATCAACGCCAACATAGCGGCTACATCACGAATAGATTCCACAATGAACTTCGAGATACCTTCGCTTCAGGCGGCGATAAAACTGAGTGGCGACAGTCTTGTACTGCTCGACGCCGAAACATTCCGTTCACTCTCAAAATGGCTCGTTTTCAAGAACCGTGAACGCAACATGATAGACTCGATGAGCGTGGAACTCCTGATAAGAGATTCACAGATAGAGCTTTTCCCGATGTTTTTCGACATTGACCGTTATCGCCTCGGTGTGATGGGACGTAATGACATGGACATGAATCTGAATTACCATATCTCGGTTCTCAAATCACCGATACCGTTCAAATTCGGAATAAATATCAAAGGGAACATCGACAAGATGAAAATACGTCTCGGAGGTGCAAAACTCAAGGATGTGAATGTGGCACGCCGGGTATCTATAGCCGATACCACCCGAATAAACCTAATCAACCAGCTTGAGAATATATTCCGCCGGAGTGCGGAAGGAGCCGGAACTATCAAACTCCAACGACCGACAGTAACCAACGAACTGATGGAGCAACCCGATGTGATTTCTGCAGCCGACTCAGCCATGATGATCAAGGAAGGACTTATCGACGCGCCTGCAACTGTCGACTCCACCTCAACTATAATTAAGTAAGCAATCATGGTCGACACCACGCAGATTTTCTCAACACTGAAACAGCTATATCTCCCGACGGTAATACCGCGCGAAGCATATACTGTTCTGTCGCCGATATTCAGCCTTATAGCCGATGAATTTACGCGCGATGCCGGAATCTCATTCACCGGCCTGCTGCCTCGTGTCGATTACCTTATAAAGAAGTATCCGAGTGAAAGCGGGTACAACAATCTGTCGATGCGGGTGCATAATCTGCGTTACCGTCTGTCAAGAATCGACATGATTCCCGATGAAAATCTGGCAACTACACTCGCTTCCGACATAGCGACCGTGGCCAGGTGGTTGTCGCGCCTGACCGATACCGATATTCCGACCGACCTCAGGGAACTGTTTCCGCTCGTCCCCTTGCACACGGCTACCCCACGGGAACGACATGACAACTGCTGCCGTATAATAGTTGACCGCATCGATGACTCGTTCATTTACTCGCGAGCCGATTCGGAGGATATGCCCGAGATAAAAGTAGCCATCAGTCACGGCGAACATGATTTCAGCCATCTGACATCAATCGTAGAACCGGGAACGCAGCTAAATATCGTGGGATGGACGCGCAACGGCAACAAGGAATATCTGCCCCAACTGATAATTTTCGAGCCTGATTATCTGACCGACATATCGGGTATCGCAGAATGTTTCGAAACATACGCCACGTCGCCCATAGTCAGCCTCATAAAAAAGATTCAGCCCGAACAGGTGAGCCGTTCCATATTACTCGGAGGATTTGCCGGACAGCTTCTCGATGAAGCTATCCACCGCAAAAACGGTGAGGCATTTGACTACAAGAAAGCTATAAACAGCTTCTTCAGGGAGTCGGCTTTGAAAATGGCGGCATGCACCGATCTCGACAGTACATTTCACACCGACGCCAAAGCACAGCAAAAAAATATCGAAACCGTAATACGCGAGATACTCCCGCAGCTTAACGGTTACGATCCTGACAAAATTATCGTTGAGCCATCGTTTTTCTGCGAAACGCTCGGCGTACAGGGACGAATGGATATGCTCCAGACCGACTTCTCCATACTGGTCGAGCAGAAGTCGGGCAAAGGGCGCTTCGGGAGCGATGAACACGGCACTCCTCTACATCAGGAAAAACATCTTGTACAGCTGTTGCTTTATCAGGCCGTTCTGCATTACGGAATGAATATACCGTCATCGGCAATAAACTCATTTCTTCTATATTCCAAGTACCCCCGCCCGCTTGTCAAGCCAGGTAATGCTCCAAAACTGCTCGAAAAAGCGATCGAACTGCGCAACCTTATCGTGGCCAATGAAATCAGGCGAGCAGGTAGCGGAGGATTTGATATTCTCGACTCCATAACCCCAGATTCGCTCAACGAGAACGGAATAACGGGAAAGTTATGGGATAAGTATGTTAAACCGCAACTTTCATCAATAATCGAACCATACTCGAAAGCTACGCCACTTGAGAAAGGATATATCAAACGTCTGCTCGAGTTTATTTCAGCCGAACACCTGAACGCTAAAACAGGATTCAACGCCGTCACTTCATCTTCAGGTTTCTCAGGTGCATGGCTCACTCCGCTCTCCGAGAAAAAAAGTATGGGGAATATCTGTGACTCACTCGCCATAGGTAGCCTTGAAACCGATACTTACGGGAATGTCGAGAGAGTTATCGTAGAGGCCTGCGACGAATCATCGCTCGAAACGGCAAACTTCCGTGCGGGCGATATCGTGATCCTATACTCATACCCAAAGAACGGCGAGCCAGACATAAGAAGATCTATAACCATCCGCGCCTCGGTGGAATCGATAGGCAATTCAAGCATCACCTTGCTGCTCAGAGCGCCGCAATCCAATCCCAATCTATTTACGCGTTCAATGGCATGGGCGATCGAACATGACCTGCTCGACTCATCGTTCCGCAGCCAGTATCGCGCGGTTTATTCGATGCTGTCGGCTCCGCGTCACCGCAGGGAACTGATTCTTCAGCAACGCAGACCTGAAACGGAAGCTCCACGTGAACTTGCCGGTGACTACGGTAATTTCAACGATATGGTAGCGAAATCACGTGCCGCACGCGACATCTTCGCAATAATCGGTCCTCCGGGAACAGGAAAGACGTCGTTCGGAATGTTGAATATACTCCGCGAGGAACTCACCGATGCCGATTCATCGGTAATAATCACGGCCTACACTAACAGAGCGGTCGACGAGATATGTTCCAAACTCAGCGAAAGCGGGATTGAATATACACGCGTGGGATCGTCGCTCGGATGTAATCCGGCGTTCCGCAGTCACCTGCTTTCAGCGCAGACCGACCAATGTCAGACCGTTGGTGAGATCAGATCACTGCTGACATCGGTGCGTGTAGTGGTGGGAACTCTGCAGGCTATCGCATCGGCATCAACGATGTTCCGTTTCCGTAAATTCTCGCTGGCCATTGTTGATGAAGCGTCGCAGATTCTTGAACCTCAGATGCTGAGTCTGCTTTGCGCGATCACTCCCGAAGGAGAGGCTGCCATCAGACGTTTCGTACTGATCGGAGATCACAAGCAACTTCCAGCGGTAGTGTGTCAGCCGGCCGAGAAATCGGTCGTAACCGATGAGAGTCTGAGAGAGATCGGCCTTACCGATTGCCGCCGCTCATTCTTTGAACGGTTTCTTGAAAGCGCCTACGACAACAACCGTCATATCTACGATCCGGAACTTGTCTACTCATTCTCACGCCAGGGCAGAATGCACGCCGACATTTCAGATATCGCATCAAAGATATTTTACAACAACCAGCTCAATATCGTTCCACTGCCCCATCAGACCGAACCGATAACACAGGCCGATACCCGGGGACCATTCGGCAGTCTGCTAAATGGGCAGCGTGTGACATTTATCGACACAGAATTACCCGTAAACCGCTATACCGGCAACTCCAACGATAAAGAAGCTTCAGTGATCGCCGATGTTGTGAGGGAGATCATTCACCGTGAAGGGGATAACTTCGACCCGGCGACTACGATAGGAATTATCGTTCCCTACCGCACGCAGATCTCGGCTGTAAAAAACGCGATGTCCCGTATCGGTGACGACCGGTTAAACCGAATATCAATAGACACGGTAGAACGCTTCCAGGGGAGTCAGCGCAATTATATCATCTATGGCTTCACCGTCACTCAACCTCATCAGCTAAGGTTCCTGACCTCCACACGATTCATTGAGAACGGTAACATAATCGACCGTAAACTCAATGTGGCATTAACGCGTGCCAGAAGTCACATGATACTCATAGGGAACCGACGCCTGCTGTCGTCAGATCCTCTGTTCGATAAAGTCATCCAACTGTGTGAAAAACCGATTATAAACAATTAAATCTATATAACAATGAAAAAAATCGCATCTATCCTGTTAATGGCGTATTTAGGCGCGTCAGTTACCATGTCGGCAGCCGAAAAGATATATAACGAGCCTCGCGACACATCGGCCGTAGACCATAGCGCATGGGAACGGTTCACCGAGCCTATTATGCTCACATGGGCATCCAAAGATACTCATTACCGGCAGCTGCAGGCACCGAAGATACCGTCGTCATCGGTCACCGACACTACCGTAACCGCATGGCGCGGAGAGCGTATCGGCATTGAAGCGCTACTTGTTGCCACAGAAGCAACGGGTCCACTCAAAGTCGAGCTGTCGCCACTGAGTATCAACGGACGTGCAGTCGACTCTGCCGAGAGTAAGGCTTCATTCATGCGCTATGTAATCTCTACCGGTCACCGCGGATGCGGTTATCCCGATCCGAATCTGCCCACATTCACTGTTCCCGACATGATCGATCTACCGGGAACTGAAGCCGTGATGGAGCCAGAGTCGGTAAGACCGATATGGTGTTCAATCGAAATTCCGCGCGACTTTAGACCCGGAACCTATACCGCTACCCTCACCGTGAGCGATAATCATAACAGGAAGGTGGGATCGCTCAATCTCAACATCGATGTAAACCGCCATCAGCTTCCCGAGCCGAAAGAGTATGCATTCTATCTCGATATGTGGCAGCAGCCATACGCAATCTCGCGCTACTACAACGTTGAGCCGTGGAGCAAAGAACATTTCGAGCATCTTGCTCCCTACGCCGACATGCTTGCACGCGCAGGTCAAAAAACCGTGTCAGTAATACTTTTCTATGAGCCGTGGGGTGAACAGAGCAACGACAAGTTCGAACCGATGGTCGAAACCGTGAAAAAGAAAGACGGTACATGGAGCTACAATTACTCAATCCTCGACAAATATGTAGAATTCATGGCTGATCACGGAGTTGACGCCAATATCAGCTGTTTCACAATGATTCCGTGGGATATGCAGTTCCGTTATTTTGATGAAGCGACCGGAAAATATGAATTCCTGAAAACAAAGACAACCGAACCCGAATATAAGGAACTATGGACCGATTTCCTGAAAAATCTATCCGCCCATCTTAAAGAGAAAGGATGGTATGATAAAACCATGATTGTGATGGATGAACGGGGACTCGACGACATGCTCAACGCATACAATATCGCGAAACAGGTCTCTCCCGATATCAAAATGTCGCTTGCCGGGAATTTCCACGATGAACTTGTGGACGAACTCGATTCCTACACCGTAATCAAAGGCGATTTCTTTCCCGACGAAGTTCTGCAACGCAGACGTTATAAAGGATTGATCTCACTTATGTATACCTGCTGCGCCACACCTGCTCCAAGCCAGTTCTCCAACAGTGAACCTGCCGACGGTGCATATCTTCCCGTATACTCAACGGCAACCGGTTTTGACGGATATCTCCACTGGTCGTTCTCCAACTGGACCGATAATCCACTTACCGATACACGCTTCCACATGTTCGCACCCGGTGACACATATTTCGTGTACCCCGACGGACGTAGCTCTATCCGTTACGAACGGATGCTCGAAGGAATTCAGATGAGTGAAAAGATAAGGCTTCTCCGCAACGAATTCCGTGCAGCCAAAGATATTGAATCACTGCAGGCGCTCGAAGATGCCCTGCTTCCGATACGGACCGGAGCGATGAAGAATTATTATCCTACATCGGCTGTAATCAATTCGCTGCAACACAATATCGTAAAACTCAGCGAATAACCGTCGACTTAGAGCTTGTTTCACAAGCTCTAAGAGCGCATCATTCTATGCCAGTTGCGGTAACCGATAAATGCGATGACAGTGTAGAGCGCATAAAGAACTGCGTAGAAATAAATACCCTTGTAGGCATAGAGACCTACACACACCGCATCGACCGCGATCCACGCGATCCATTGCTCTATATACTTGCGGGCAAGCATCCACATGGCCACTATGCTAAGAGCGGTTGTAAACGCATCGGCAATAGGGACAGTGCTGTCGGTAAGGTAGCGCAGACCACAGTACAGCACTCCCCAGAGCGCCATGAACACGACTACACACGCAACAAGCCTGAGGCGGGGAATATGTGTCACCGGCAGATCTTTCCCCGCCGATTTCTTTCGATTGCCACCTCGGGTCCACACAAGATAGCCGTAAACCGCGATCAGGAAATAATATATGTTTATCGCAAAATCGGCGTAAAGGCCTTTGTTGAGATAAATCCACATCGAGATCGTGGGCATCACTATTGAAGCGAACCATAAACGCGAATCGGCATGATATTCCCACCACAGATAAAGTAATCCAACACTGAAGCCGAGAATCTCAAGGATAGTATCCCACGGTAGTTCCGAAAGAGTCATAATATCAAAGTGTAAGAGTTACGGTCGCCATAAAATTAGTTGTAGCCTGAGCGGCGAAACCGGCATAACGGTAGATGACCGGAACACCGTTGTCCATATAGTATCCCGCACCGGAATAACCGTTATTGCAATATTTTTCATTAAAGATGTTATATATCGTAAGACCAACACGCAACTCCTTGACCGAAGGGAGTTTCTTAAAAGCATAGGCAAGCGAAAGGTCCGACACGAAATAAGAGTCGAGACGGGCATCGGCACTACGGGCATTGTTCATATACTGGGCTGATACATAACGGCTCAACAGTGAACCTTCAAATCCGGAATAATTGAAATTGAACGCATTGTGCAATATAAAATCGGGAGAGAAAGCGATAGGAGTGTTTCCACAATCGATCGAGATAGGATTGGTCCACTCATCCTCATAGATGTATTCGGTGAAATTCTTTATGCGATTACGTGACAGAGTTGCGTTGATCTGCCAGTCGAACCATTCCACCGGCTTCAATGCTCCTTGCAGTTCAATTCCGGCGCGGTAAGAATCAGGGACATTAACGCTGATAGCGTTTCCAGTATCTGACAGCTGCCCAGTCACAACAAGCTGATCCCTGTAGTCCATATAATAAAGATTGACACCGGCGGTAAACAAGCCGCTACGGTAGGTATAACCGAGTTCATAATCGAACATCGTTTCAGCATCGGGATAATGCGCGGGATCACTGTCAGTAAAGTTGTCACGGGTAGGTTCCTTGTGAGCCACACTCCACGACGCATAGGCACGGTGGCTGTCATTATTATAAACAACTCCAAGTTTTGGATTGAAGAAATCCCAGTTTCGCCGGAGATCAAGTCGCGCCATATCGCCGGTATTCCAGTCGAAATTATCACTGATACCACGTATAGTGTAACGGATGTGCCGGTACTGGAAATCACCGTACACCGAAAGGCCCTTCATTACGTCGTAATCGGCACGCAGAAACATATTGGAGTCTAATTTACGACCGGTGTTACGGTAATATTCCTGCAGCGGATCGATCGGCCCCACATAGTTACGCACCCATTTCACCTGACCGAAATGATTACCCCGATGCCAGTTAGCGGCCCCTCCGGCTACGAGCGATAACGCTCCGCCGGTCCATCGTGCGTTAACCATAGCACCACCGAAATCATTATCATTGTTTTTCAGTCGTATAAGATCGGACTTTTTCACGAGATTACCGTCGGCGTCGGTAAACGGAGATAACCCGTACTCGACCAGTGTTCGACCGGTTTTATACTGATCGTAATAGCCATCGCCTTTAGTGTAATGAAGAGCGGCATTAAGGGTTAGGTTCCGACCTATTTCCTGATTAAGCAACAGCTGGAAATGGTGTTGGGTAAAATTATCGCACTGGTCGGGATAGAACGCAACAGTTCCGTCGGAGGCCGTGTATTTGCCACACGGATTATATCGGCGCCCGTAAAGCTCCATTTCTTCTTTAGATGCGTAATCCCATGCCATATATGTGCGTTCCTTTCCACCGAAAGCGAGCAGACGCAGCGAAGTGGCATCATTCCGGTAAGCAAGCTGCCCCATATAGCTCCATAGTTCCGAGAAAGCGCGGTCGATATAACCGTCTGACCCGATATGGCTGATACGTGCATCAGCACTCCAGTGATCACCGATAAGTCCCGATGCTACCTTGATGGTTTCCTTATTGGAATTAAACGAGCCGTAGGAAGCCGACACCATAGCTGACCGTTCACGCGACGGAGTATCAGTAAGCATATTGACAGAGGCTCCGAACGCACCTGCACCGTTGACCGATGTGCCTGCACCGCGCTGAATCTGAATATCACGCAACGATGAGGCGAGGTCGGGCATATTGACCCAGTAGACATTGTGGCTCTCGCTATCGTTTATCGGAACACCATTAGCAGTGATATTAATACGCGATCCATCACTGCCGCGCACACGGATACTGCTGTAACCTATCCCTGCGCCGGCATCGGCAGTGGAAACCACCGATGGCGTCATCTCGAGCAGCGATGGCAGATCGCGTCCATCGTTGACTTTCTCTATCTCTTTACGGCTAACGTTGGTAAACGCTACTGGAGTCTTGATTCCGGCACGATTGGCCGTAACTTCCACTCCTTTAAGCGAAATTATAATACTGTCGACTTGTTCGTCGGACAAGACGGCCTCATTATTGCGGGCCACAGAGGAGAGCGATGTCAGACATGCTGCCATGACCGCACTCCATGAAACGATTTTTTTCATGCGTCATTAATTTTTCATTACGCCGGTACTAACCGGATCAAGTTCAAAGGGTCTGTTCTCAGCCTCACCGCCGCCACAAAACCGGCGATGATGCACCCCCAAATATGTTGACAAAGACGGTATGCCATAATAGGCCATCTGCGAGGTTGCTATCTGCCCCATCATGACAAACCGTAAGGGACTGAATCAAAATATTTAATTATGACACAGTTCCCCGGGCATTTTACAGCGCAAAGTTACAAAATCACTCCGAAATATGCGGCCTCAGCATTAACATATATTATGGAAGATACCCTAAAATGCTTACTATATGATTTTGCAAATCAAAAGTCACCTTTTTCAAAACAAAATTCGGTCGATATTTACCTCGGCACGACCGAACTATCAAAATAAATTAATAAATTTGCACATTATGGAGAAATCTGCACATACCAATATCAAGAGCGTTTCGATTAAGAACTTCAAATCGATCAATTCAATAACGCTTTCTGACTGTCGGCGCATCAATGTGCTGATAGGCAGACCTAATGTGGGCAAAAGCAACCTGTTGGAAGC
>CAZHHF010000021.1:0-15057 GCA_964531905.1 uncultured Bacteroides sp. | reverse complement strand
AATTATCCTTTCCGTAGTCAAGCCATTTTGTAGGCACATTTCCGTTGGCATCAGTGTCGGCATAGAAAGTCTTACCATCATAATCCCCTACAAAATATTGAATAGCGCTACCACCGAAAGGTCCGCCCGGATTTATATTGCAAATAAGCACCCATTTCTTAATATCGGTTCCTTCAACCTGAATTTCAAAAAGATCAGGACATTCCCATACGCCATCCTGCGCTCCGAGTCCTCGTCCGAAGCTACTTTGCAGTGTCCACTCTTTCATGTCGGGCGATGTGAAGATCAACATTTCGTGATCAAGCGCATGAGCCAGAACAAGAGTCCATAGTTTTGTCTCGGGATTCCAGAACATATTGGGATCGCGTGCCTCGCTCTCCAATGTGATTACCGGATTGCCGGAATAAATGGTGAATGTCTCACCGTTGTCATTACTATATGCCAGACTTTGAATCTGACTTACTCCGCATGATGTGTACATCGCGACCACAGCGTCCTTTCCGAATCCGGCACTATTCTCCGTATCAATAGCCGAACTGCCACTGAATACAGCCCCTAAACCATTAGGCTCTATAGCAACAGGATGATGTTTCCAGTTTACGAGGTCAGTTGACGATGAATGTCCCCACGTCATATTCTGCCACTTGGACCCATAAGGGTTCCACTGATAATACAAATGCCATTCACCATCTTTGTAGAACATTCCGTTAGGATCGTTCATCCAACCGTACAAAGGTGTGTGGTGAAATGCCGGACGATATTTTTCAGTATTGGTCACATCTATGGAGTCGGCCAACTTAAAATTACTCCAACATGCATCTTCTTTCGCCTCACGGACTGTTGAACGGTTCTGAGAGGTGATGATATTCAGAACCACATCATGTCCTTTATATGGGGTAAGGTCGAGAGGCACCGAATAATCGACCTTAGATTTTGCCAGGCGTACATAGATAGTGCGTTCAAGATTCCCATCCACCACTATGTTCACAGTAGCGTCATCATAAGACTCCTGAACCGGCAGGAGAAGATATCGGGCAACGCTGTCAACTCTCACAAGAGTATTATTGACGGCAAGGTGTTCCACCTTGACTCCATCGGAGGCGTAGTCAGAAGGAGCTGCCAATCCCGACAGCGGGAGTACCAAAAAAGATACTGCGATTTTAGATTTAATATTCATAATTATTTATGGTATTTATTCTCGGTTGAAATTTCGATTGCAAATCTACTACTTAAATAAATTTATGTGTATTAAATTTTGGGCAATAGGTAGTACAAATGTTGCATTGCACTAATTTTCATAGTAAATGCGCTGTTATTCATAATATTATAACTACCTTTGCCATGTCGAGAAATATAAAATCTTAACCAATGAAGAACAAGGTTGTATCCTATTTTACTTTATTTCTAATCTTGCTCACATTCACCGGATGCCAAGACGATAAGCATTTCCGGATAGGCATATCGCAATGCAGCGAGGATGACTGGCGTAGAAAAATGAACGATGAAATCAATCGCGAGATAATGTTTCACCCGGAAGCTGAAGTTGAGATACGCTCTGCCGATGACAGTAATGAGAAACAGATTGCCGATATCCGTTATTTTGTGGATAATAACTTCGATATTATCATCGCCGCTCCCAATGAGGCTGAAGCCATTACACCTATTATTAAAGAGGTATACGAGGCAGGGATACCGGTTATAGTATTCGACAGGGATATTAACGGTGACACCTATACCGCTTCACAAGGAGTAGATAATTACGGCATAGGAAAAGCTGCCGCCCTATATGCTCATAATCTTATCGGCGACGGCGGTAAGGTAATAGAAATATATGGGCTTACAGGATCTACACCTGCCGTTCAGCGACATAACGGATTCTTCGACGAGGCAGAAGAGATCGGGTTGAATATCATTGACTCAGCTTATGGAAACTGGAATTATGAAGATGCCGCAGTCGTGACTGATTCACTGTTATCCCTACACCCCGACGTAGATTTGATTTACGCTCATAACGATCGTATGGCAATCGCGGCATCGGAGATAGCAAAAAAGAAAGGATTGTCAGTAAAAGTCATCGGTATCGATGCGGCACCTGAAATTGGAATAAAAGCAGTGGCCAACGGTGTGATAGACGCGACATTCTTGTATCCGACAGAGGGTTATAGCCTGATACGAACGGCTTTAGCTATTCTTGAAGGCAAACCTTATGAGAAAGAGAACCGTCTGCCGATATCTTCGGCTGTTGACAAATCCAGTGCCGACATATTATTATTGGAGAACAAGTATCTGGAAGAGGAAACCGCTAAAATAAAATTACTTAAAACACAGGTGGATGACTATTGGAGCAAGCACTCAGCCCAAACGACATTATTTTATGCCTCAATAGTTATAGTAGTCCTTATGTTCGGTTTTCTTTTCATGGTACTCAGAGCATTCTGGCTACATAAACGGCATCAAAAAATACTTGTTGAGCAAAATAAGCTTCTTGCTCTGCAGCGAGACACCGAGAAGAAACTTAACGAACAGCTTGAAGCTGCCACACAGTCAAAATTAGCGTTCTTCACCAATGTATCCCACGATTTGAGAACACCGCTGACATTGATTGCCGAGCCGGTCGAACAACTTGAAGCCGCCGACTATCTAACGCCGCAACATCACGCGTTGATGAAGATCGCAAACAAGAACGTCAAAATCCTACGACGTCTTATAAATCAAATACTTGACTTCAGAAAATATGAGAACGGCAAATTACATATAAATCTGTCGGAAGTTCATATAGCAGAACTGCTACGTGACTGGACGGAATCATTCTCGGCCATAGCACAAAAGCGAGAGATAAAGCTCACAATAGATATTCTTGTTGAATCGTCAGTAACACTTGCTATTGACACTGAAAAAATCGAACGCGTGTTTTTCAATCTGATGTCAAATGCGTTCAAATACACTCCGAACAATGGTAAAATCCATTTCGTATGCACCTGTAGTGACAGCCGGTTGATTTTTTCTGTTGAAGATACCGGGCAAGGAATCGCCGCAGAGGATATCGGTAATATATTCGACCGGTTTTATCAGGTTGAAAAGATACATCCCAACGGTTCAGGTATCGGACTTTCACTTGCCAAAGCTTTCGTTGAACTACATGATGGTTCCATAAGCGTAGAAAGTATTCTGGGTAAAGGTAGTAAGTTTACCGTGTGTATACCTGTCCGACATGTGAAACCGATTGAAAATACCGAGATTACCCGTGCGATAACCGATAGCGACATCAATGCAGAACTGAGCGATATCGAACTTGACACCACCGATGAAGGGAACAAAAAGCCACTGCTGCTGATTATCGATGACAATGCCGATATCAGAAATCTTATCCGTGAGTTGCTATCCGATGAATACAGGATTATAGAAGCCCCTAACGGTAAGGATGGCATAAGACTTGCATCTAAATATGTCCCTGATCTGATTATCAGCGACGTAATGATGCCGGTAATGGATGGATTGGAATGTTGCCGTAGAATTAAAGAAGAAATAACTACATCACATATTCCGGTGCTTATGCTGACGGCATGCAGCATGGACGAACAACGTATACAAGGTTACGAAAGCGGAGCCGACGGTTATTTATCGAAACCGTTCAACAGCAAGATGCTACGGATGCGATGTGAAAATCTGATCGAAAACCGTAAACGAATCAAAAATGTATTCGATGTATCCAGTGGTATTCTTCAAGACTGTGCGAAATCAAATGAATCCAATGAAGAACCGATGGCTACCTCTATGGATATTGATAATGAGTTTTATGTCCGCTTCATCAGTTTAATCAACGATGAGATGAGTAATCCCGAGCTGAATATCGACACACTTGCCTCTAAGATGGGGATCGGCCGTTCCCAGTTCTACCGTAAGATCAAAGCTTTGACAAATTACTCCCCGGTGGAACTATTGCGAAAAATCAGGCTCACTAAAGCCCGCGAGATGTTATCAACCACCGAAAAAAACATCAGTGAAATCGCTTACGAAGTAGGCTTCTCTGCTCCGGCTTACTTTACAAGAGTTTTCCGTGAAATGTTCGGTGAATCACCATCGGAATTAAGAGCGAGACTGGGAATAAAGGATTAATTCGCCCTACATACGTATAATATTTCAAGGAGCTGTGTCAAAATTAAACATTTTGATACAGCTCCTTAGAATTGATCACGATTAATAGATCCCAACTATGAAAATTTGAGCATAATCTATTAAAATTTAAGCATCGCACAAAAATTCATAGTAAATGCGACAGGATTGCTATCACGGGAAATTTATCCATTGATAATTTTGTCGCAGAAATTTTAATCCCAAAAATAAAATAACATGAAAAAAGCAATTCTCAGTGCTATCTTGCTATTTATCGTAGCAATCGCAGCGCAAGCACAGAACCTTACTGTGCATGGGACCGTTGTTTCAGCGTTGGATGGCGAACCGCTAATCGGCGCAAGCGTTATTTCCGATATTAAAGGGACAACAGGCGTTGCCACCGATATTGACGGAAATTTCATAATAACGGTTCCCGACGGTTCTAACTTAATTGTATCTTATGTCGGGTATAAACAAAAAACGGTGAAAGCCGAAAGCAACATGACCATCGCTCTCGATGAGGATGCAGAACTTCTCGATGAAGTAGTCGTTGTAGGTTACCAAACAGTTCGTAAAGCCGACCTTACCGGAGCCGTTTCGGTGATGAACATGAAAGAACCGTTGAGCGAGAACTCGGGCAACATCATGAACTCTATGGCCGGTAAACTACCTGGCGTAAATGTTATTCCTGATGCTGCTCCCGGTGGTACAGGCTCAATTCGTGTACGTGGTATGTCAACCGCAAATTCGAGCAACGATCCTCTTTATATAATCGATGGTGTACCTACCGACAACATCAATTGCATCAACCCGTCCGACATTGAGTCAATGCAGGTTCTGAAAGATGCTGCGTCGGCTTCCATCTACGGATCGCGTGCCGCCAACGGCGTAGTTATCATTACAACCAAGCACGGCAAAGGTGACCGCATGACTATCAATGTAAACTATGCTGCCAGCGCGCAGACAATCGCAAAGCGTTACAAAATGCTTAACGCAGAACAATGGGGACAGGCCTACTGGACAGCATCGGCAAATTCCAATATTGCTCCCTCACATGTTCTTTATGGTTCAGGTGCCACTCCCATACTTCAGCAATATGTAGATGGCGATACTAATTTTCCTACCACCAATACCGATTGGCAGGATCAGATTTACCGCACTGCATGGACTAATAATCTAACTGCGTCCATCTCAAACAACACTGAGAAAAGCTCAATCATGCTTTCATTGAACTATATCAACCAAAACGGTAACATCGATGATACTTTTTATGAACGTTATTCAGCCCGCGTGAACTCACGCTATGATTTCAACAAATACATCACCATAGGTGAAAATCTCATGGTAGCACGTTGGAAAAACCGTGGTGTTGATGTCGCAGGTGACCGTGGTATTCCATTCACCGCAATGAGCCAGCACCCTGCACTACCGGTGCGTGGTCTTAACGGTGCGTGGACACTTCCACTAGGCTTGATCGGATCAGACTTGTATAACCCTGTTCAGATGATTGCCAATGCCCGTGACAATGACCTCGCCTCATGGCGAATACTCGGAAACGCGTTCCTTGAAATCAAACCCATTGAAGGTCTATCGCTGAAAACAAATATCGGTATCGAGCATAGCCAATATTTCAACAACACTCTCGGCCGTGCATTTAACCCAGGTGACGTTAACAGCATGTCGAGCGTTTACGGTCAGGGTGACACATGGACCTGGACCAACACCGCAAACTACAACAAGACTTTCGCCGAAAAACACCATCTCACCATTCTTATCGGTACAGAGGCTATCGGCTACACATTCCGCGATCTCTCGGCTTCCCGCGAAGGTTACGCTTTTGAAGATGCCGATTTCATGCAGATTGGTGCTGGTACAGGCACACGTAACAACGGCGGTGGCAAAACCCAGTGGTCAGTATTCTCACTCTTTGGAAAAGCCGATTATAACTATGCCGACCGTTATCTCGCATCCTTCACTATCCGCCGCGACGAAAACTCACGTTTCGCAAAAGGTTTCCGCGCCGGTGTATTCCCGGCATTCTCACTGGCATGGCGTCCAACCCAAGAAGAATTCTTCCCGAAAAATGATATTCTCAACGACCTGAAAGTACGCTATTCATGGGGTCAGAACGGTAATGCCAACATCCCCTCGCTCTATCCCGCCTATTCAACCTATATCTTCAATACCGGCAACGGTGCATATGACCTGAGCGGCACAAATTCGTCGACAACAGCAGGTATCACTCTGGCAAGCACCGGTAATCCAGAACTGAAATGGGAAACCACTTATCAGAACAATATCGGTGTTGACCTTACTTTCCTAAACGGATCACTCAACGTAAGCGCCGACTATTATATAAAGAAAACTAAAGATATGCTTACCATTCCACCGGCTCTTGACGTAGCAGGTGAAAATGCAGCTATCTGGCTCAACACCGGCGATATGAAGAATACCGGTTGGGAAGTAACCGTCTCTTATCGCAGTCCGCAATACGGTGATTTCTCATGGAACGGTTCTGTAAATCTTTCGCAGTATAAAAACAAACTGGTCACCCTCAACTCACGTCAGAAATTCATCGGCGGTGATCAGCGACTTATTCCTGGACAGCCTATGGGTGTTTACTATGGATATGTTTGCGACGGTATCTTCCAGACAAAAGAGCAGATCGCAAACCACGCAAGTCAGGCAGGTGCCGCACCCGGACGTCTTATCTATCGTGATCTTGATGGAACCGGTGTGATCGACGATAACGACCGTTGTATCATCGGTGATCCGAATCCCGATCTGTCAATGGGTTTAAACCTCGGCTTCCGCTACAAGAGGGTTTCTCTTGACATGTTCTTCGCCGGCGACTTCGGCTTCGATATCCAGAATCACATGAAACGTCAGCTTCTCTCGATGAACTACGGCAATATCTCCACAAACCGCGGCAAAGATATTCTTAACGCATGGACACCAACGAACACCAACACTGACATTCCTGCCCTTTCATTGACCGATGACAACAATGAAGCACGTTTCTCAACCTACTATGTTGAAGATGGCTCTTATATGAAGATGAAATATCTCAAACTCTCGTACACCCTCCCTCATAATATAATCAGTAAAATAGGAGCTTCCAATTTCGATATTTACGGACAGGTGGAGAACGTGTTCA
Organism: uncultured Bacteroides sp.; assembly: GCA_964531905.1. Taxonomy (GTDB): domain Bacteria; phylum Bacteroidota; class Bacteroidia; order Bacteroidales; family Muribaculaceae; genus CAJUPY01. Next base: position 7,787 of record CAZHHF010000021.1, on the reverse strand, counting down.
CTATCACCAAGTACACCGGACTTGATCCTGAAATACTACCGGGTGAATACGGCGCACACATTGATAACGGTGCATATCCACGTCCCCGCACCTTCACTATCGGTGTTAACCTTCAGTTCTAAACCAACCGAATTAGTAATCATTACAAATTCATACAATGAAAAATCTTAAAAACATCATAAAGAACGCAATATGCGTGACTGCCATATCATCAATGGCTTTAGCCGCGACCTCTTGCGATGACCTGCTTGACACCAAACCGCAGGGCGTGTTTACCGATGAACAGATCGGAGACGGTGAAGCTGTCGACCTTATGACAGCGGCTTATGCAACGCTACTCTGTCACTATTTCGGCAACAACGAATCATTCGCCGGCCCAATCAACAACTGGGTATTCGATGTTCGCTCCGATGACGCTCTCAAAGGTGGCGATGGTGTGACTATGGAAGGCTATATCCACCAGCTTGAAGTAGGCAATGTGCAGAGCGATAACGATGTCGCCAATTTCAAATGGCGTAATAACTATTACTCAATCAGCCGTTGCAATACTGCCATCAAGGGTATAACGAACGCCGGAACTATTTCGGCCGACAACAAGGCGATTTACATTGCTGAAATGAAAACCTTGCGTGCCTACTATTACTTTGATATGTTCCGTATCTTCCAGAAGTTCCCCTATTTTGATGAAACGGTGACAAATCCAAGCGAATGTCGTGCCGATGAATATACCCGTGATCAGATTGTCGATTTCATTAAACAGGATCTGCGCGACTGTTACGAAGCACTCCCGGCAAGTCAGGAACAGCCTGGCCGCTTCAACAAGTATGTAGCAGCTGCCCTTCTCGCCCGTGTCGATCTTTTTACATCTGATTGGGCTGAGGCTGAAAAATATGCCGGCTATGTTATCTCGAGCGATAAATATGAACTCTATCCCAACTTCCTTGACATGTCAAAACCTGAATTCAACAACCGGTATGAATCAGTGTTGGCGATTCAGTTCTCATCGGCAAATTCACCTGACCAGTTTAACTTCTGCAACTGCCTTAACTGTACTTGGTCCGAAGGTAATCTCTACGGAAATGGTGATGATTTCTATCTCGCCTCACAGAACCTCGTGAATGCATTCCGTACGGATGATAACGGTCTTCCGCTTCTTGATGGATCATATAACAACGAGAATGTCGACAAGGCTGACTATGATGGCAATGTCGATCCTCGTCTTGATTTCACACTCGGTCGTATCGGAATGCCGTGGCGTTCTCACACCTATAATGAAAAATGGTGCCGCAATCTCGAGCTATACGGTCAGTATTCCGGTAAGAAGCCTTATCCGGCACCCGAATCACCTTATGTGAAACCCGGTATAGTACCCTGGGGAGCATCATCACTCAACTGCATCCTTATCCGCTACGCCGATGTGATGCTGATGAAAGCCGAAGCCTTGATCGAACAGAATAAAAATCTTGATGAAGCCCGTACGCTCATTAACGACATCCGACGTAAAGCTGCACGCTCAGTTGATCCCACATACGAACCGATGGACTGCAATCCCATGATTGCTAACTATGAAGTGAAAGAATACCCCGCTACCGGCTGGAATCAGGATTATGCCCGCAAAGCTGTCCGCATGGAACGCCGCCTTGAACTTGCAATGGAAGGTCTCCGCTGGTTTGACCTCGTTCGTTGGGGCAATGTTGTTGAAACTATGAACAACTACTATATATCGGAAGGTAAAATTCGCACTTATTATCAGGGTGCTAATCTTTCCGACAATGAGATCTATTTCCCCATCCCTGTAAATCAGGTCGACAACGCCGGTGATCTCTATAAGTAAAAACCATCAAAAAATCGAGAAAATGAAAAATTTACATTCATATAGTCTTGGGGTGCTGGCAATACTTTTGAGCTGTCTCCTCAGTTCCTGCTCTGATTTTGAACCGACAGGTTTACCGAAGGTTCCCAATCTCATAAAAGCATCAGATCTCTCTGCCGATGTCAACGGCCGCAAGATAAACTTATCATGGGAACTACCTTCCAACAATGATATTACCGGAGTGAAGATACTCATCAACGGTGATAATAACTCAGCGATAACACTTCCGGGACATACGACCGAATATACTCTCAAAGGTCTTTCGCTTGGAAAGGAATATCTCTGTACAGTCAAAGTGTTATATGATGGCGGTTTTGTATCAGAAGGAGTATCAGTGAGTGCCACAATGCCCGATAAACTCGAAGGTGTAAAGATGGCTTATCTTATGACCGCATCTGACATCGCCTCACTCCCCGACGATGACGAGCGCGCAGCAGCCACTTGGTTTGCCGCTCAACCCGACGCAGAGTTCATCCAACCATCTCAGATCTCAACACTCGACGCTGATTTCTATCCCGTAATCTGGATCGAGATTGATCGCGTAGGTCTGCCTCTCGGATGGGAAAACCTTCCGTCGGAGATTACCAATGAGACTACGATCGCGGCTTTAAAACAGTATTCGGCAAATGGAGGAAGTCTGTATCTTTCAAATATGGCCACACAACTCACCGTACCCCTCGGTATAATACCGGAAAATATGGCTCCGACCGTATTCGGTAACGGTGACGGTGGTAGCGGCGATGACGTATGGGTGATCAACCCATATCTGGGATGGGACTTCCGCAACGGTTCTGATCAGGGATTCTATGACCGTACAGCCCATGAAATTTATAAAGGCATCACCCTTGAAGATCCGAATGGTTATGGTTACGAAAATCTTCCCCTCATAGGACCGGGTCAGCGTGAAGACCACAACTGCCTTTGGGACTGTAATATCTACGGACGCGGTAACCAACCCGACGTTATCAGGAACTTTGAAGTTACCACCAACTCTCTTGTACTTGCCACATGGGGTCATGTACGCGACCACTGTGTTGCCGGATTGGTTGAATTCTATGCAAATGCAGAACATGGGCGATGCATCGCAAACGGTTTTGCCGCATACGAGTGGAATCAGAATTCAGGGGTCAATCCCTATCAACATAATGTTGAACAACTTACTAAAAATATCCTGAACTATCTTAAATGATAATGCTATATGAATCGTCGGGCTACATAAGATTGATTTTCATAGGTTATTTAGATTGTTTTTTGGTTTACTGACGATTCTACCAGGATTATAAAAAGTGTGTCGTGCGGATTCCGTAATTAAAACTTTCCGCACGGCACATTTTTATTTATTTGCAATTATCTGCGAGAAAATCACAAATCATTTGTCAATGATGTTAAAGCGACATCGAAATAAATAATCCTCATCTCCGTTAAAAGAAGAAATAGCAGTTGGAGAAATTTATTAACTGTAAATATCATGAATAATATATCGCTTTTGAAAGAAATATGTAGGTTAATAGTGATTGCCCTAATTCCGGTTGCATCACAAGCCCGTGAGGTAGCCCGTTTCTCAATGGAAAATACAGGGAATAAAATCACTGAAACCATATCGGGCAATTCTTTCGCAATAAATAGTATTCGCCCCGCAGAGAATATAGCCGGTGCGAATGGAAATGCATTGCGTTTTGACGGCTATACCACCTACATTGATGCGGCTGTAGAAAACATTATTCCTACCGGATCAAAGAAAATGACTGCGTCTATATGGCTGGCAATCGAAACTTACCCTATCGTTGAGATTGATGTAAATACAGCCGAGCAGGTAGCTGTCGCATCGTGCATCGATGAAAATTCAAAAACAGGATTCGGATTCTTCATCGGCTTCGACGGGAAATACTCTTTCAAAACTTATGTTGGCGGATGGCCTCTTGAACTTAAGGTCGACACTCCGCTCAACCGATATGAATGGATCAACCTTACCGCGGTAATCGATACCGAAGCACGTACGGCAACTCTCTATAATAATGGCAAACCGGTTGCATCGTCAAAAGCCAACGGCAATATTACCGTAGCCAATTCCACTATGAGAATAGGACGTAGTTTCAACGAACGCTTCAGCGGGCCTTTCTGTCTTACTTCCTTTAACGGCCTGATAGATGATATCGCTATCTGGGATGAAGCATTGCCTGCTGAAACTATTTCTTCATGGGAACCGGAAAATGATGCCGACCTTATCGTCCCCGCTTCCCGATTTGCCGATGACCCGATGCGTCCGGTCTTTCACGGCATGCCGGGTGCCAACTGGACTAACGAAACACATGGCATGACTTACTCCAACGGTCGCTATCATCTGTTCTTCCAAAAAAATGCCAACGGCCCATATATGTCGCGCCTGCATTGGGGACACATTTCCAGTGAGAACCTATATGACTGGACTGAAGAGAAAATCGCTCTAACCCCGGGATCATCCTACGATATAAAAGGGTGTTGGTCGGGATGCGTGTTCACCGACAACGAAGTAACACAAGGTAAACCGGCAATAATTTACACTGGTGTTGATTATGGAAAAGCAGTTATAGCTCAGGCAACCCCTGTCGATGATGACTTGATTGAATGGGAAAAGGGCTTACAGCCTATAATCAATGGCAGACCCGACGGTTTGTCGGATGATTTCCGTGATCCATATTTTTTCCGTTCCGACAACGGAGCATTCATTATCGCGGGATCAAGCAAAGGTGGTATCGGAACCACCACCCTTCACACATACAATCCCATATCCAAAAACTGGAGCAATGACGGTAAAACTTTCTTTTCCGGATCAAATGCATCAATGTGCGGCACATTCTGGGAAATGCCAAACGTAACCAAGATAGATGATAAATGGATATTTACTGTCACTCCGCAGAATACATCCAAAGGAGTAGCCTCTCTCTATTGGGTAGGTTTAATCAACACCGACGGTACATTCAACCCCGACAAAACCACTCCAACAAATATTGAACTACCGGGATTTGCCCGCGATGGTTTCGGATTGCTTTCTCCCACCATCTATCAACACAACGGCAAGACAATCGCATTAGGCATCGTTCCGGATAAACTTCCATCGCAAGCCAACTATGATATGGGTTATGCACACGCATATTCACTCCCGAGGGAATGGTCACTTGACAATGATGGTAACTTATGTCAGAAACCATATTCCGGCCTTTCAGCAATGCGTACCGATAATTGTTTCTCAAAGTCGGATTTCATACTTGACGGAAATCTTAATCTTGAAGGTGTTGCAGGTCGTACCGTAGAACTGACAGGCGAATTCACCGTTGGATCCGGAAAATGCGGATTTACTATCCTCGATGATGGCGCATCATCTATAAAGGTGTACTATGACGGTGCCACAAATGAGATCGTTGTCGATACCCGTGGGGTCGACCGTTTAATCAACGATGCCGGCATATTTGACGGATATTATCATAGTCAGCTTCCAAAACAGCTCGCTAAAGGTGAAACCGTCAAAATCAATTTATTCTTCGATCATTCCATCATCGATCTGTTTGTTAATGATACATGGGCGTCTTCAGTAAGAGTCTTTGCAAACAAAAAGGCGACCGAGAATATCACTGCATTCGCCGACGCGCCTACTCAAGTACATTCATTATATGCATGGAATTTGAATGTGAGTAATGGCAATGCCAGAATAGAATCTTCTTTTACCGACAATCATCTATCTGATATTACATTTGATTCAGGCTATATCAAGTACATGAATATCGTTACTCCGGCTATATTGACGGTTTATGCGCTGTCGGGCGACAAGATGATTGAAAGATTTATCGACACTCAATCCGGACGCATTGATACTCATCTCAACGGCTTACACATAGTTTCAATCCGTACTACAAACGGAACCACAACCAAGAAAGTGCTATTCTGATAAGATCCTGTTATTTAAGATACACGATTATGCATCAGGCAGTATGTCACACCGGCATCCTGCCTGACTGTTTAAATCGATATCTAACTATTATGGCGACTCAAGTAAAACGAATGAGACAATGCTATATATCTGTCTAATTTATTAACTTTGCAACTGAAAAATCATCATTTGCAACATGATCACATCTAAAATTTCCGATAAAGTACATTACATTGGCCTGAACGACCGTACAACCCACAAGTTCGAAGGTATGTGGCCACTGCCCTACGGGGTTAGCTATAATTCCTATCTTGTGATAGGAGAAGATAAAGTAGCCATTATCGACGGTGTTGAGGCCGGACATGCTCTGCATCACATCGACCACATAAAAGATATACTTGGCGACCGTAAGCCTGATTATCTAATTGTGAACCACATGGAACCCGATCATTCTGGTGGAATCAGAATGCTGCGTACTGAATTCCCCGGTCTCACCATTGTAGGCAATAATCAGACTATGGGGATGATCAAGGGATTCTACGGTATTGAGGACAACACCCTCGCTATCAAGGACGGTGAAACACTGACACTTGGAGAAAATACTACTCTCAGTTTTCATTTCGCACCGATGGTTCACTGGCCGGAAACAATGGTGACATATCTGCCTGAAGAAAAAATCCTGTTTAGCGGCGATGCTTTCGGATGCTTCGGAGCGCTTAACGGAGCTGTTGTTGACACTGATATGGATACCGACCGTTATTTCCCGGAAATGATACGATACTATAGCAACATTGTTGGCAAATATGGAGCATTTGTTCAAAAGGCGCTAAAGAAACTTGCTGGTGTGGAAATAGAGACAATCTGCACTACTCACGGCCCGGTATGGCGTAACCGGATCTCCGAGGTTATAGATCTATATGACCGTCTGAGCCGGTACGAACCGCTTGACAACGGAGTAACGATAGTTTACGGATCAATGTACGGTAACACTGAACAGATAGCTGAGGCCGCTGCAGAAGCACTCGCAGCCGGAGGTGTAAAGAATATTTCAGTAATCAATGCCTCGGTTACCGATTTGAGCTACATCATAGCTGAAGTGTTCACTCACCGCGGTCTGATTGTGGCGTCCCCAACCTATTCCGACTCACTGTTTCCTCCAGTGGCTGCTGTCATGGAAGCTATATCGCTCCGCAGTCTAAAAAACCGTGAGGTAGCACTGATTGGATCACACACGTGGTCACAACAAGCGCTGAAAGTTATGACGCAATATCTTGAAAAATGCGGTATGATATGCATCGGAGAACCTATTTCCGTAAAGCATGCACCATCAGCCGATGCCATGCAGAAATGCAGGGAGACCGCATCAGAACTGGCACATCGGCTCAAGTCATAACAGCAACAAAAACATATAACGTTAAACGGTCGCGATTGAATCTACATTCGCGACCGTTTTTCGTAGCTATAAAAAACTCCCGCCAAACTTTTCGTCCGGCGGGAGCTGTCGTGTATGTCAGGTTAAGAATTAGTCGATGAGTTCGTCGGCTTTGTATCCACCCATTTCACGGATAGCGTTTTTCAGCATAACATACTGCTGGAAGAGGTGGTTAACAGGTACTTCACCCTTAGTGTAGTCATGCATAGGACTCTTGAGGAAGAAGCTGAGGAAGCGCTGGATTCCATAGCGTCCGTTGCGTGCGGCGAGGTCGCTCAGAAGCACGAGGTCGAGACAGAGAGGAGCAGCAAGAATAGAGTCGCGGCAAAGGAAATCGATCTTGATCTGCATCGGGTATCCCATCCATCCGAAAATATCGATGTTATCCCATCCTTCTTTATTGTCGTTGCGGGGAGGATAGTAGTTGATACGGACTTTGTGATAATAGTCAGTATAAAGATCGGGCTGCTCTTCGGGCACGAGGATTGACTCGAGAGTAGAGAGCTTGCTGACTTCTTTTGTACGGAAGTTTGCAGGTTCGTCAAGCACGAGACCGTCACGGTTACCGAGGATGTTGC
>CAZHHF010000020.1:0-15983 GCA_964531905.1 uncultured Bacteroides sp. | reverse complement strand
CGACTTCCAGACCCGCAACAACAGCGAACTCGTCGCTATCCTCGGTAACTTCGTGAACCGCGCGATAGTTTTGACCCACAAATATTTCAACGGCGTAGTTCCGGCACCAGCACAAATGCTCGACATTGATCGCGAGACATTTGCCGAACTGCTCACAATCAAGAATTCGCTGTCGGCCAATCTCGATGAATTCCATTTCCGCGAAGCGCTGAAAGATGCCATGAATATAGCCCGACTCGGAAATAAATACCTTCAGGAAACCGAGCCGTGGAAAGTTGCGAAAACCGATATGGAGCGCGTAGCCACAATTCTATATGTAGCTATCCAGCTTTGCGCAAACATCGCTATAGCTTTCGAGCCGTTCCTCCCATTCATGAGCAAGAAACTTACTTCCATGCTCCGAATGGATTCCATCAGCTGGGGAATGTTGGGTGGCGACGCCCTTATTCCTGCAGGAACCGAACTCGCACAAGCCGAACTTCTCTTTGAGAAAATCGAAGATGAAACAATTCAGAAACAGCTTGACCGTCTCGACCGCATCAAACGCGAAAACATAGTTAAGAACTTCAAGCCGGAACCCGTCAAACCCACCATTGACATGGAGACATTCGAGAAAGCCGATCTGCGTGTTGGAACCATCCTTGAATGTAGCCGTGTAAAAAAAGCAAAGAAACTACTTCAGTTCCTTATTGACGACGGAATGGAAAAACGAACGATCCTCTCCGGAATTGCCGAGCATTATGAACCTGAGCAGCTTGTTGGCAAACAAGTTGTATTCATCGCTAATCTTGCCCCGAGAGAAATACGCGGAATCGTTTCTAACGGCATGATCCTCTCTGCTGTTAATGCCGATGGCTCGCTGACAGTAATTTCTCCGTCGGCCGATGCCACTCCCGGAGCAACTGTAGGATAATAATCCTATAAACGACCAGATACCTAATGAGCGTCGCGCAGGCGCCAACTGCGCGACGCTTTAAAATATAACCATTGAAAACCATGACTACACAACATCGCCCGCACATTCTGATTATCTACACCGGAGGTACTATCGGTATGATCGAAGACATTGAATCGGGGACACTGAGACCGTTCGATTTCGATCATCTGATCGATAATGTACCTAAAATCAGGATGCTCGACTATGATATCGACAACATGCAGTTCGAGAACCCTATCGACTCAAGCGACATGCGTATATCTGATTGGAAAAAGATTGCGGAATTCATCGGATCAAACTATGACCGCTATGATGGCTTTGTAGTCCTCCACGGAACTGACACAATGGCCTATACGGCATCGGCCCTGTCGTTTATGCTCGAGAACCTTCATAAACCGGTGATCATAACCGGCTCACAACTGCCTATCGGAGAAGTAAGAACCGATGGCGAAGAAAATCTTATAACGGCATTACAGATCGCGGCCGCAACTGATCAAGCAGGTAATCCTATGGTACAGGAAGTTGCGATCCTGTTCGAGAACTATCTTTGGCGTGGAAATCGCTCTACAAAAATGAGCGCCGATAACTTCAATGCATTTAAAAGCAACAACTATCCGCCATTGGCCAAGATCGGACTCGGAATCCACTTTAATGAGGATGCACTCTGGAGAAGCCCCGCACGCCGACCGCTCGATGTAAAGCCTAATCTCGATCCTGCCGTAATGTTCATCGACCTTTTTCCCGGCCTTTCACCCAATGTGCTTAATCACATGCTTCATACACCGGGAATCAAAGGGATCGTCCTTCGCACGTATGGCGCAGGCAACGCCCCGTCACTCGACTGGTTCTACAACGAGATCAAAGACGCTATTGACCGCGGAATCGTGATTCTCAACATAACCCAGTGTGCCAACGGAGGAGTACAGAAACGTTACTATACCGGCGACCGCCTCACCCGCGCAGGAGTGATATCCGGACGAGATATGACCAGCGAAGCCGCTATAACCAAAATGATGTTCCTTTTTGGACTCGGACTCGGATCAAATGAAGTCGGAAACTATCTCAGTTGCTCTCTATGCGGAGAAGTAACCGTTTAGATATGCCTTATTTAGCCATAAAAATTATCATTTTTTAAGAATTTATTTGGATTCTCGGTTTTTTTATATAAATTTGGCTCACTAACTTATCTGCTTTAGCCTATAGCGCTACGCTAAAAATATAATCAATTATTAATCACGTTATTATGGATATGCCCGAACAGTCGGTTGACATGGTTAATCCTGTTTCCGACTCCCCCTCTGCCAACATCGCCGAAATTACGGTGACCGAACAGCCCAACGACAATAATCAGAAGGCCGAAACTCTATCTAAAGATGAAATAATCGTCAGACTTTCGGAAATCTCCGAAGCAGCAGCCGACGATATTTCTCGCGATGATGTAGCCCACTTGAAACAGCAGTTTTACGCTATCCGACGTGAAGAAACCGCAACCGAGAAACAGGATTATGTCAATGCCGGAAACGACATCAATCAGTTTGCTCCGCAACCCGATCCTGCCGAAGAGAAACTCAAAGAGATTCTTAATATAATTAAAGAAAAGAAAGCCGAACAACTGCGACAGATCGAAGCTCGCCAGCAAGCCAACTTCGAACAGAAAAGCGCGTTAGTAGATGAAATCGCATCTATGAGTGCCGACACTGACAACGTGAACCGTCACTTCACACGCTTTAAAGAGATTCAGCAGCAATATAAAGAAATCGGAGAAGTTCCCGCACCGATGGCAACCGACCTTTGGAAAAAGTATCAGGATGCCGTTGAGAAATTTTACGATCAACTTAAAATAAACAAAGATCTCCGCGATTACGACTTCAAAAAGAATCTCGAGTCAAAAGAATTGCTATGCGAGCAAGCCGAGAAACTTTCCGAAGAAAACGATATTATAACCGCTTTCCGACGCCTTCAGGAACTCCATGACAAATGGCGCGAAATCGGCCCCGTAGCAAAAGAAAACCGTGATGAGATCTGGACCCGTTTCAAAGACGCGTCAGCAATTATCAACAAACGTTATCAAACGTTCTTTGAAGAAAGAAAACAGCGCGAGCAGTTTAATGAAGAGGCAAAAACCGCTATCTGCGAGGAACTTGACGCACTTGATTTCAGCACGTTGAAATCGTATGCTGCATGGGATGAAATGACCAAAACAATCCTTGATGCTCAAACCCGATGGAAGAAACTCGGATTTGCTTCAAAGAAAAACAATAATGCACTCTATGAGCGCTACCGCGCGATTTGCGATAAATTCTTCGCTGAAAAAGCGGCCTATTATAAATCGGTAAAAGAAGATCACGAAACAAATCTCAAAAAGAAAACCGAACTCTGTGAAAAGGCTGAGGCACTTATGGAAAGCGACGATTGGAAAGCCACTACCGACACACTCATCGAGCTGCAGAAACAATGGAAAACAATCGGTACTGTTCCTAAAAAACACAGCGATGCTATATGGAAACGATTCCAGCAGGCATGCGACACGTTCTTCGACCGTAAGAAAAAAGCCGGTTCAAGCACCCGCCAGATAGAGGTTGCCAATCTCAAAGCAAAAAAAGCGATCATTGCATCACTCGCTGCCATCACACCTGAAACACCTCGCGACGAAGCGATCAAGACAGTAAAAGATGCAATCGCCCAGTGGGGTCAGATCGGTCATGTGCCTTTCCGCGAAAAAGATAAGATCTACGAAAACTACCGTAAACTCGTCGACGAATTATATGACCGTCTGGATATAAGAGAGAATAAAGCCGGAATGGCTCGATTCGAATCTACTATCGCTGACCTCAAGAGCGACACCAACAAACTGTATCGTGAAAGAGAACGTCTCGTGAGAGCATACGAAGCTAAGAATTCCGAACTCACAACATGTGAAAACAACATGGGATTCTTCACCTCTAAATCAAAAAGCGGCGATTCGATGCTTCGCGAAATGCAGCGACGTGTTCAGAGAATCAAAGAAGATATCGCCAACCTTGAACAGAAAATTAAAATAATCGACGGCAATCTCGCATAAAAGCGATGCCGCATCGATAAAAAATACACGGCGCATGGTAATAATAATTGCAATGCGCCGTTTTTATTTTATAGACTTGTAATTAAACAAGAGCGACCTGACCGAAGTGACACATACCGGAAAGAAATACGGAGTCTACATCCGACCGATCATCACGTTGACCGACTTCTTGCTCATCAACGCCATATTTCTTATTATTACTCTCACACATCAGGAGATCCTAAACTGCGGTAGACTTCCAAGCATCTTTATCGCGCTCAACATCGCATACCTTCCTGTTATCGCGATATTCTCGTCCATTACCATCAGCGCGCGATCATTACACCTCGACCATGTTGTCTCCAACTCGCTAAAAGCAGTAACCTTACACGCCCTCTGCTTCATAAGTCAGTTGTTTTTCCTCGACATACCTCAGGTAACACCACTGATCGTACTCCTCTTTTACCTGATCTGTTACATAACCGTTCCGTTAAACTGGACCCTGTGCCGCATGATCATGAAACATTTCAGGGGCAAAGGCTACAATTTTGTAAAATGTGTTATCATCGGCACAAACCGCTCAGCGCAAACGTTAGCTGAGAATATGGTCAAAGACCCGGGCTACGGCTATCAGATCTTAGGATACTTCGATGTAGCGCCATCACGAGACTTCAACGGTAACTACCTCGGATCCATCGATGACCTTGAAAAATTCGTTATTGAAAACGACATTGATGAGATCTATTTCACTCTCGCCGGAGAAAACCCCGAAACTATCGTGAGAGTAATGAAGATAGCAGAGGACAACGTAGCCAAATTCTACTATATACCACGCATTAGCCGATTTATCAAAAACCGCAACTACCGGCTGACACCAATCGGGACTTCGGTTGTTCTTGCACTCCATCCAACACCACTGAGTCACCGCATCAACAGCATATCAAAGAGAATGTTCGACATAATATTCTCGGGATGCTTCATGATTATATCTCCGCTGATATTCATTCCTATCGCCATAGCTATCAAAATTTCATCACCCGGACCGATATTATTCCGTCAGAAACGAACCGGTTATCAGGGAAAGGAATTTGTTTGCTACAAATTCCGCACGATGAAAGTAAATGTCGAAGCCGATACACTCCAGGCCACTGCGAACGACCCGCGCAAAACACGTGTTGGTGACTTTCTCCGACGTACAAGTCTCGACGAACTACCACAGTTTATCAACGTTCTTCAAGGAAATATGTCAGTCGTCGGTCCGAGACCCCACATGCTCAAACACACCGAGGATTATACCAAGCTTATCGATCAATACATGGTACGCCACATTGTCAAGCCCGGAATTACCGGTTGGGCGCAGGTAACAGGCTTCCGTGGAGAAACACGTTACCTATGGCAAATGCAGGGACGTGTGGAACGCGACGTGTGGTATATAGAACACTGGAGTTTCCTGCTCGACATGAAGATCATTGCAAGAACAATTACTAATGCCATAGTCGGAGAAAAGAATGCATTCTGACGAGTATCCTTACACTACTCACTCCTATCACATTTCACTTCGACTATCAATGGTGTGTTTTTAGAACTCTCAATATAATGATTGCCCGCGAAACGATAGTGAAAATAGACTTTACCCGTAAAAACTAAGTAACTATAAACTTGTTGGCTTTAAGACTATTCACTAACTTTGCAGTATAGAAATAAACCATAATTTTACTCCGGTGAAAAATATTGACTTGATATTCGGATACCTCATCAACTCACCCAACGGTGTTAGTTCGGTTGTACGTTTACTTATGGAAAATAGCCGGATATTTCATGACTACAACATTAATTGTTGTTTTCATGTCCGCGGGAAAGTCACGGCTGAAAACACTCCCGCTAGCGATACTGTTTCATCTGGAAAATCATTTAAGACCGCATTAAAGAATTCAGCCAAACTTATTATCAGCAATTCAACCAAAATTATACCGCATTTACATTCAGCCTACAATATCTTCAATATCCTGATGCTGCCTGGAAAAAGAATATCCAGGCGATACACGGCTCAAGAGTCTCCCGATTGCAAGGATCCGCTATTTTTTAACGATATATTTTCTTGCTATTACTATTTGAAATATACCAAGTCAAAAAATCGTCCGATTTTGTTGGTGATTCATAGTAACGGAGAAACCTACAATATGCTTAGGCTTTCATTTCCCGACATCGATGGAAGTTGGGTGATGAAAAAACTTAATGAGATTGAAAAATTCACCTTCTCAAAAGTTACAGATTTTGGCTTTGTGGCTAAAAATGCCCTGGAATATTTTAAATCGCTTCATCCCGAACTTAGCGACAAGCGTTTCCATTACGTTCATAATGGCCTTCCAATGCTTGATTATCCAATACTTACCCCCCCCCATTCACACGACGGCCGATTTGAACTGTGCTGCGTTGGAAGCCTCTCTTTTCGCAAGGGTCAGGACATCATTCTAACCGCCTTATCAAAGATGAGTAAGCCTAAACGCGACCTGATTCACGTGACATTTTTGGGCGACGGCAACATTAGAAAAGATCTTGAGGATGACTGTAAAAAATACGGAATTACCGAAAATGTGACTTTTGCAGGAAACCGTACTGATGTCAACGATTTTCTGCTAAAGTCCGATATATTTATTCTTACAAGCCGTGACGAGGGATTCCCTATGGCTATCCTTGAAGCCGAACGTGTCGGCTTACCCGTGATTTCGACACGCGTCGCCGGTATTCCTGAGATGATCGTCAATCATGAAACAGGATTACTCATTGAACCCCGTTACGAAGATCTTCTCCCGATATTCGAGAATATTAACTCGTATGACTGGAAAGCGATGGGCGTTAAAAGCAAACGCCTGTTCGACGAGAAATTCACTATCAGGAAAATGATTGAGGGTTACTCTTCGATTTTTAAAGAAATGTAATTCAAGTATTCCATCGCTTCGTAGGACTCTTCTCCGAAGAATTGAACCGGAACGTCCGCCATTGGAAAAAACACATTCTAATACCGATTCGAGGTTTTCCGTCCCGTTTCGTTCCGCTACCTACGATATAACCTCACTACGTTTGCCGATTATTGCGCGATAATTCATATCTTTGCAGTAAAAATCAAACATCTTCATATTCTTTTCTCACTGATGAAAGAACAAAAATTTGAAATGGTTGCAAAAACCTTCGCCGGACTTGAAGAAGTTCTCGCCGAAGAACTGCGCAACCTCGGAGCGCTTAACGTTGAACCGGGGCGCCGTATGGTATCATTTGAGGGAGATCTCGAAACCATGTATCGGGCAAACCTATGTTGCCGCACTGCCCTCCGTATTCTCAAACCTATTTATAAATTCATCGCACACGATACCGATGAACTCTATGAAATGGCAAAGGACTTCGACTGGGAGACAGTTCTCTCGCTCGATAAAACATTTGCCATCGACTCAGTTGTAAACTCTGAAGACTTTACCCATTCACGGTTCGTTACTTACAGAATCAAAGACGCTATCGCCGACTTCTTCACCGACAAATACGGAGAAGGGAAGCGTCCGGGAGTCCGTTTACAGGATGCCGATGTTATTATAAACGTACATATATCCGATAACCGTGTCACCTTATCGCTCGATTCCTCTGGTGAATCACTCCATAAACGAGGCTATCGTGTTGCACAGACCGAAGCACCGATTAACGAAGTTCTTGCTGCCGGAATCCTGCTGCTGAGCGGATGGAGGGGCGATTCTCCGCTTGTTGACCCTATGTGTGGATCAGGTACATTCCTCATTGAAGCTGCACTTATCGCTGCCAACATAAATCCCGGAGTCTACCGCAGAAGCTTCGCATTTGAACAGTGGCCCGACTTTGACAGAGAACTTTTCGAGGAACTTTATAACGACGACTCACAGGAACGCACTTTCGATTACAAGATCTATGGAGCCGACATCTCACCGAAAGCCATTGCGATTGCACGCGAGAACATAAAAAGCGCCGGAGTCGCCGACATGATTGAGCTTGAAGTTAAGCCGCTGAGCCATTGGGATGAGGCGCCGGAAGGTGGCATGTTAGTCACCAATCCTCCCTACGGCGAGCGAATCACTACCGACGATATGGAAGGACTATACCGTCTGCTCGGTACTAAGCTAAAAAACGTATTCAAAGGCTACCACGCATGGATAATCGGGTATAAACGCGAATATTTCGACGCGATTGGACTCGCTCCATCGTTCAAGACACCCCTGTTCAACGGTTCGCTCGAATGTGAGTTGCGCGAATACGAAATCTTTGAAGGCGACATGAAGTCGTTCAAACGCGAAGGAGGAAAGCTCCATAAAGAAAACGAAACCGACAAGGATAGATCCGACAAAAAGAAACGCCGCCTTACCGATAAGGAATGGCGTATGGAAGCACGACGCGACGGATTCGGAGGTAAAGAATCTCGCGGAGAGCGGCGCGAACGCCGCCAGTCAAAAGATCGGAAAATGCGGTCGGATGACAATGAACGCCGATATTTAAAGAAAAACGATCACTTCGACAGACATCGTGAACGTGACATAAATACTACACCACGTCCCGAGAACGAAGAATCAGAAAATCCGCTCGCTATCCGCCGAAACGAACACGCGCTGAAATCAATCCATCTGAAACAGCCGTCATTACCGCCGTCGTCGGGACCCATCATGCGTAGCCGCGGATGGAAAAAGAAGAAATAATCTACCGGCACTCCAACATTTATAAACCCTATCAATTCAGAAACAATGGATAAGATCAACATACTTCTCCTCGGATCAGGAGGACGCGAATCGGCCCTCGCATGGAAAATTTCACAAAGTCCCATGCTCAATAAACTTTTTATCGCGCCTGGGAACGGTGGAACCGGCAAATATGGAACCAACGTAGCCATATCGCCACTCGATTTCGACGCTATTGAAAAATTCGTTAATGAGAACAGCATCGACATGATCGTGGTCGGAAATGAGGATCCACTTGTTGAAGGTATCTATGACCGTCTGGCAGGACAAAACGGGCTGTTAGTCGTAGGGCCATCCAAAGCTGGCGCCGCACTCGAAGGTAGCAAAGACTTCGCAAAGCGATTCATGGTAGAAAACAATATACCCACTGCACGTTACCGTAGCTTTACAGCCGAGACCATAGAGGACGGATATCATTTCCTCGAAACACTTAAACCGCCCTACGTTCTTAAAGCTGACGGACTCGCTGCCGGAAAAGGCGTTCTTATAATCGATTCACTCGACGAAGCCAAGAAACAACTTCAGGAAATGCTTGGAGGTATGTTCGGCAAATCATCGGCGACTGTAGTAATCGAAGAATTCCTCAGTGGAATCGAATGTTCAGTCTTCGTTCTTACCGACGGCAACGGAGGATATCGCGTTCTCCCCGTGGCAAAAGACTACAAACGCATCGGCGAAGGTGATAAAGGCCCTAATACCGGAGGCATGGGAGCCGTAAGTCCGGTACCTTTTGCCGACAAGGAATTTATGGATAAAGTCGAGAAACGCATCATAGTTCCAACAATCGAAGGCCTTAAAAAAGCCGGTATCCTCTACCGCGGATTCATCTTCCTCGGCCTTATAAATGTTGCCGGTGAACCTATGGTGATCGAATACAACGTTAGAATGGGCGATCCCGAAACTGAGGTGGTAATGCTTCGTATCGCATCCGACCTCGTTCCGCTCATGCAGGCTGCCGCATCAGGCGATCTTGCTGATCTTCCATTGGAACACTCTCCCGAAACCGCTGTAACTGTGATGGCTGTCTCTGCCGGTTATCCAGGCTCGTATGCCAAAGGGAAAATCATAACCGGAACCGACACGGTCAATGAAAGCACTCTTTTCCATGCAGGTACACGCATCGACGGGGAAAACCTTCTTACTTCGGGCGGACGCGTAATTGCGGTCAGCTCACTCGGCGACTCCATAGAGGATGCACTTGCCAAAAGCTACCGTTCGATTGAAAAATTCGACTTTGAAGGGAAAACCTACCGCAAGGATATAGGTCAGGACCTTATGAAACTGTAAGACGTGTTCAGAGACATAGTAAACCGGTTTCTGCACTCGCGCGGCTGTGTATTTCTCATTGCCGCTATAACTGTTGTGACATCGCTGGTGGCCTATGACGCCGACATTCATCGCGCGGCCGATGTCGACAGTGGATTCGCGTTGATTTCGCCCGACTCCTGGATACATCCCGGAGTAATCTCACTGCTTACCAATGTCGCGCTTAACATTCTGATTTCATTTTTGTTGATAACAATCAACAAAGCATACAACACAATGCGGTCATTGTCATCAATGGCCGCATCAGTGTTTCTTGTAATGCAGATCGGATCACCTGCATCACTGATCGAATTCAACGGATCTACATTGATGGCTATAGGGCTGATTGCAACAACATTCCTGTTATTTTCGGTCTACCAGAATCCGGCCAATCCACGACGCATTTTTCTTATATTTTTTCTGATAGCGACCGGAGCGCTCACCCTCTATTCATTCCTGTTCTACATCCCGTTATTCTTCCTCGGAATGGCTCAGATGCGCGTCTTCACATTCAGGTGCGTATGCGCGGCACTCCTCGGACTCATAACCCCGTTATGGATCCTCATGGGATTCGGCATCATTACTCCATCCGACTTTATACTGCCGAGCATAATCAGTATTTTCAGCCTCTATACAACCCCGGTACTACTGATACTGTTTGTTACCACACTCCTCACCCTTCTTCTCGGAGTAATGTTCATAATGCTGAATTTCATAAAGATGCTCACCTACAACTCACGCATCAGGGCTGCCAACGGCTTCCTTACATCGCTGTTGATCGCATCCATGATATTCTGCATTGTCGACTTCAATAACGCGATGGTCTATCTCACCACAATAAACTGGCTTACCGCGTATCAGATCGGACACTACTTCGCCACGTCAGGACAACGCAGATCATATATCGGCGTCGCAACAATCATGATCGCCTACGCAACATTATACGCATGGAATCTGAGCCTATGAAGATAATTATAGAGAATCACATCCCATTCATCAAGGGCATATTCGAACCGTTTGCCAACGTTGTTTACCTCCCCGCTGACGAGATAACACGCGAAGCGATGAAAGATGCCGACGCACTCATCACACGCACGCGCACACGATGCGACAGCACCCTGCTCGAAGGGTCGAAATGTCGCGTGATAGCGACTGCGACAATCGGAACCGATCATATCGACACATCATGGTGTAATGAGCAGGGAATCAAAGTATTCAACGCACCCGGATGTAACGCACCGGCCGTAGCACAATACGTCATGACGTCGATCATTGCTGCGACCGGTCGAACCGACCTCAGCGGACTGACAATAGGCATTATCGGAGTGGGACACGTAGGCTCCATAGTAGCGAGATGGGCTGCAGGTCTCGGAATGAACGTCATGCTCAACGATCCTCCACGCCAGGCAGCCGAGCCTGATATAAATTTCAGCACACTCGAAGATATTGCCGGGAAAGCAGATATAATAACCTTTCACACGCCATCGGTCAAAACCGGTATATACCCGACATTTCACCTCGGCAACATCGAATTCTTCAAATCACTGAAGAAAAAACCGATAATAATCAACTGCGCACGAGGTCCGATAACCGATACCGACGCGCTTGTCGAAGCCTTCGACTCCCGACTCATCTCCTCGCTCATAATCGACTGCTGGGAAAACGAGCCGGCTATTTCCCACCCGTTGCTTGAACGCACGTTCATCGCCACCCCACACATCGCCGGCTACTCACAGGCTGGTAAAGTCCGGGCCACCGTTGCTGCTGTAAACGCTGTCGCCGGCGCACTCGGCCTACCGGCAAAGTTCAACGGCGAAATCCCTGCCGATGCACAACTCACTGTGACCGCCCAGCGACTCATCGAAACCTATAATCCGCTTGCCGACACATCTGCACTCAAAGCCGCACCCGAAAATTTTGAACACTTAAGAAACCACTATGAACTCCGACAAGAACCATAACCATCTGTCAAGAACCGTCATTGCCGATGCCGATAACTACGTCGGACGATTCGTGAAACACTATCTGCATTCGGTAATAGAGGATGCCGACGAAAACTTATTCACTCTCAACAATGAAGCATGCCTACCTTCCAATCTCACTCTGCTCGCATGGTGTTCCCTATCACCCACAAAAGAACGTGCCGAAGAGATTGAGCAATCTCTCGGTGACAGGTTTCCGAGCGCAGTAGTAATGCTGTCGTCATCGGCCGTCTACGCACTGAACGACGGTGAAAACATCAACGAACTCACCCCTGCCGATCCTTCGTCACCATTTACCCAGGCCGAAAATGCTATGACCGATATCTGCCGGCGCCACAATGCCATCCTTACGATTCTGCGCCTGCCGTTACTCGTTGTCGGAACCGACATGGATGGAATACTGATGAATATGGTGCGGCAGATCTTCCGGGGAACATATTACGACATCCGCGACAATGACGCGCGCGTAAGCCTGATCCACGCATCATCGGTCGGTGAAGCTATCGCACTCTCTGCCGGACATCCCGGCACATTCAACATCAACGACAACACTTCTACAACCGTCGCCACTCTCGCTAACGCCCTCAGCTACCGTATCGGTCATAAAAAACCGTTTACATTAACTCTTTCGGCAGCCCGACGCATCGCATCGCTCGCCGATCTGATCGGTTGGCACGGACAAGGACGCGACATGTTACGCTTCAAGACCACCACGCTTACATTCTCGGCCGAAAGATTCACATCGGAATTCAACTTTCACCCCATCGCTGCAACCGATTATCTAATGAACCATGTCTATGACGAAGCATCACTCTGACCCGACGGTAACCGCACTTCAGAAAGTAGCCGATACAATCACCGCGATCGGCAAACTTATCCTCCTCTCGAAACCATCAAAACTCGGGAAAAGCGAGGGCGATACACTCATCATCATGGGCAACGGACCATCGCTGCGGCAAACAATCGATAACTCTATCGACACGCTAAAGAACACTCCCGCGCTGGCTGTCAATTTCGCCGCCAACACTCCTGAATTCCGATCCATCCGCCCGCGCTACTACGTGCTGGCCGATCCCCATTTCTTTAATTCGGGAAACGCAGGTGTAGACCGCCTTATCGCGTCACTGAACAGCGTCGACTGGCCCATGACACTTTTCGTTCCCCACGGTGTCGCAGTCCCCGTGAATAACCCCATGATAACGGTACGCCGCTTCAACATGGTGGGCATCGACGGAATCAAAAAGCTGCGCCACGCCGCCTACAGCCGCCGGCTCGCAATGCCCCGCCCGCGTAACGTGCTTATCCCGTCAATCATGATCGGTATATGGCTGGGATACAAGAATATATACATAGTCGGAGCCGACCACTCCTGGACACGTACACTCGATGTCAACGAACGCAACGAAGTGATCTCCGTGCAACCCCATTTCTATGCCGACGACGATAAAGAGAAACGACGCGTCAACGCCGAATACCTCAACTATCCCCTCCATCAGATAATCCACAGCTTCTATGTCGCCTTCCGAGCCTATCACGACATCGAGCAGTACGCCCGGACAAAAGGAATCGCCATCTATAACGCCACACCCGAAAGCTTTATCGACGCGTTCGCTCGCAAACCGCTGCCATAACAATTCCCATTAACAATCCTTAAATTTGTTCGTTTCCAACGTATAAAATAACCCGATTTTGACTATAATCCGCATAGTGAAAAAAGATACATTATATAAGGCCGACGAATGTTAAAAATTAAACATTTATCACTCATAACTTGCACAATAAATATATTTTTGCTTAATTTGCACGAATTGACACCAGTCGATAACGATTAAATAAGAATTTTGCATTTGATCTTACCTCACACATTAAATCTAAGTTCTGAAAACGAAATAATTTAAACCAAATCATTATGATGAAAAAGAATGGAATGAGAATCATTCTACTCCTTGTTCTTTTCCTTACTATTACCCCCCCCCATTATTCTGTTGCGCAACAGAGTAATAAGACCGGAGAAAAAGGAATTGTTACAAGTGCCTCTTCATTGACCGGTACGGTCTTTGACACCGACGGTGAACCCCTTATCGGAGTTACTGTCAGGAATCCTAAAACAAAAGCAGGTACAACAACCGACATCAATGGTGCATTCTCCATCCCCGGAGCGGCCAACACAACATTGACGTTCACCTATATTGGTAAAAAAGAAGTCCAGGCCAAAGGTACGCCCGGCAAACCGATGAAGATCGTCATGGAAGACGATGCCAACGTCATGAACGAAGTCGTTGTGACCGGTATCGTTACCAAAGACAAAAACTCATTTACCGGATCGGCATCAACCTTTACCGCCGACGACCTCAAGACTATCGGCGTCCAGAACCCTATCGCATCGCTCGCCGCACTCGACCCGGCCTTCAACGTACTCACCAACGACCTCGCCGGATCTGACCCTAACCACCTCCCCGACATCAACATCCGCGGTAAATCAAGTATTATCGGCGAACGCGACGAGGCCGTCAACGACCCCAACCAGCCGCTCTTCATCGTCGACGGATTCGAATCGACACTCGAAACCGTCTACAATATGGACATCAGCCGAATCGCATCGATGACAATCCTTAAGGACGCAGCATCTACCGCCATCTACGGTTCTAAGGCTGCAAACGGTGTTGTGGTTGTCGAAACGGTGAAACCCGAAATCGGTAAACTCCGCCTCTCCTACAACGGATCGGTGACCGTCTCCACTCCCGACCTCACCTCCTACAACCTGATGAACTCACGTGAGAAAATCGAGTTCGAGCGTCTCGCCGGACGTTACAACTTCAACAATTACGACCAGTTCAACATTTACAACAACATCCTGGCCGACATTGAGAGCGGAGTCGACACATATTGGCTCAGCGCACCCCTCCGCACCGGTGTGAACCAGAAACACAACGTCTATGTCGACGGTGGTGCCGGCGGATTCATGTTCGGTCTCGGAGCGAACTACAACGGAACGACCGGTGTGATGAAAGATTCAAAACGCGAATCATTAGGCGGTAACATCGACCTTATCTATCGTCTCGACAAACTCCAGTTCCAGAACAAATTCACTGCCAGCCACACCACTACCGGCGACCCGATGGTGTCATTCAGTGAATATGCCGCCGCTAATCCCTACTACAAGAAAACCGACGAATTTGGAAACATCACACAATGGCTCCAGCACGATGACTTCGCCAAAGCTGCCAACCCGCTCTACAACGCATCGCTCAACAGCCGAAACGAAACATCGAGCTTAGTCCTCTCCAACTACTTCATCGCCGAGTACAACCCCATTTACCAGATTAAACTCCGCGCAAAATTCGGTTTGACACGAACCACCAATAAAGGCGAGAACTTCGTTTCGCCCCTCGATACACGCTACGACGGTAAAGAAGCGCAGCTCAAAGGTTCATTCTCATCGAGCAACACCACAAGTACCCGCTACGACGGATCATTCACCGCTATCTACGCCGATGTCTTCGGAAAGAACCGAATCAACCTTGCCGGCGACTTCAACATGTCAGAAAACCGCGGACTCACCGAAGGTTACTCCGTTATCGGATTCCCCGAAGGAAACTACACCTATCCGTCGTTCTCCAACGGATATCCCTCGGGCGGCAAACCCAGCTATTATGAATCGGTTTCACGCTCTACCCACCTCCTCGGAACTATCAACTACGCTTTCGACAACCGTTACCTCCTCGACTTCAACTACACTCTGAGCGGATCATCGGTCTTCGGTTCAAGCAAACGATTCATCAACACATGGGCCGTCGGACTCGGATGGAACATCATGAACGAGCAGTTCTTCCGCAACGTATTCCCGTCGGTATCCATGCTCAAGATCCGCGGATCTATCGGTAACCCCGGTAACCAGGACTTCAACTCGGCTATGTATGCAGCCGGAGGGGCTGACCCTCCTCCGGCTGACCGAAACAGAAAGAAACTCA